>NZ_JBITCU010000006.1:0-243772 GCF_044453545.1 Streptomyces sp. NPDC051664
ATGCGCATGCGCGCCTCGTACATCAACGGCTCGTCCGGCGACAACGTGAACTCCACCACCTACGGCGCCTGGAAGTACTTCTACTTCACCAAGTAGGGCCGTCAGGTCCTCAGCTCACGGCCGTGGGAGTTCTCGCCGCAATCGCGGCGAGGACTCTCGCGGCCGTTCGCGTTCCGTCCGGCGAACGGCTCACTTGTGGGCGTGCTCGCCCACGTAGAACAACAGGTAGACGAAGCCCGCGAAGAGATGCGTGGCGAAGACGTACACGAAGACGCGCAGCGCGACGCCGCGCTCCTTCCAGCTCTCGCTCTCGCTCACTGGCCCCGCCTCTCCCGGTCCCGCGTGCCCGGCGCGCACCGGGAAGTCCTCGTCCAGGGTACGTACCGCCGGCGCCTCTCCCGGGCGCCGGAATAGAGAGGGCCGGTGCCCCGTTGTAGGCCATGAAAGAATTGGTTTAAGGTTCAACCATTGCTATTCACGCTTACGGAGGCGGGCGCCATGCAGTTCGGGATCTTCACCGTCGGAGACGTCACCACCGACCCCACGACCGGTAGGACACCGACCGAGCATGAGCGGATCAAGGCGACCCTCGCGATCGCACTGAAGGCCGAGGAAGTGGGCCTGGACGTCTTCGCGACCGGCGAGCACCACAACCCGCCGTTCGTCCCGTCCTCGCCGACGACCACGCTCGGCTACATCGCCGCCCGCACCGAGAGCCTGATCCTGTCCACGTCCACCACCCTCATCACCACCAACGACCCGGTGAAGATCGCCGAGGACTACGCGACGCTCCAGCACCTCGCGGACGGCCGTGTCGACCTGATGATGGGCCGCGGCAACACCGGCCCGGTCTACCCGTGGTTCGGCAAGGACATCCGCCAGGGCATCCCGCTCGCCGTCGAGAACTACGCGCTGCTGCACAAGCTGTGGCGCGAGGACGTCGTCGACTGGGCGGGCAAGTTCCGCACGCCGCTGCAGTCGTTCACCTCGACCCCTCGCCCGCTGGACGGCGTCCCGCCGTTCGTCTGGCACGGCTCGATCCGCTCCCCGGAGATCGCCGAGCAGGCCGCGTACTACGGCGACGGCTTCTTCCACAACAACATCTTCTGGCCCATCGAGCACACCAAGAAGATGGTGAACCTCTACCGCCGGCGGTACGCGCACTACGGGCACGGCACCGCCGAGCAGGCCATCGTGGGCCTCGGCGGTCAGGTGTTCATGCGGAAGAACTCGCAGGACGCGGTACGGGAGTTCCGCCCGTACTTCGACAACGCGCCGGTCTACGGACACGGCCCGTCCCTGGAGGACTTCTCGCAGCAGACACCGCTGACCGTCGGCTCCCCGCAGGAAGTCATCGAGCGGACCCTGTCGTTCCGTGACGCCGTGGGCGACTACCAGCGCCAGCTGTTCCTGATGGACCACGCAGGACTGCCACTGAAGACGGTCCTGGAGCAGCTCGACATCCTCGGCGAGGAGGTCGTCCCGGTACTGCGCAAGGAGTTCGCCAACCTGAGGCCGGCCGGAGTGCCGGACTCCGCACCGGTCCACCCCGCCGTCGCCGCCCGCACCAAGGAGATCTGACCCACCATGCAGACCGAGGCTCTGAAGATCGTCGCCGTCTCCGCCGGGTTGAGTCAGCCGTCGTCGACCCGGCTGCTGGCCGACCGGCTCGCGGCGGCCGCCCGGGAGCGGCTGACCACCGATCAGGACAGGCCGGTCGAGATCCAGGTCATCGAGCTGCGCGACCTGGCCGTCGACATCGCGAACCACCTGGTGACGGGCTTCCCGCCGCAGCCGCTGGACGAGGCGATCGACGCGGTGGCGACGGCGGACGGTCTGATAGCCGTGTCCCCCGTCTTCACCGCCTCGTACAGCGGCCTGTTCAAGTCGTTCTTCGACCTGATCGACAACACGGCGCTGACCGGCAAGCCCGTCCTGATCGCGGCGACCGGCGGCACCGCCCGGCACTCGCTCGTCCTGGAGCACGCGATGCGGCCGCTCTTCGCGTACCTGCGGGCCACCGTCGTACCGACCTCCGTGTACGCGGCGTCGGAGGACTGGGGCTCGTCCGGCGACGAGTACACCGAGGGGCTGCCGTCGCGCATCCGGCGCGCGGGCGGCGAGCTCGCGCGGATGATCTCGGGCGGCCGGGCGGCCTCCGGGGCGTCGAGGGCTCTTGGGCTCGACGACGAGGTGGTGCCGTTCGAGCAGCAGCTCGCCGATCTGCGGCTGGACTGAACGCCGGGGCGCACGGATACCCGGACGCCCAAATGACGGCGGCCGGACCGACAGTCGATCCCACGTCCGGTTTGATTACAGTTATCCGCAAAAAATGCGCTGTGGCGTATCGGCAGATGCGTGCTGAACCGAGCTGGAGGCAGAGATGGGCAGGATCGTGGTGGGCGTGGACGGCTCCGAGTCGTCGATCAAGGCGCTGCACTGGGCCGTACGCCAGGCCGAGCTGACCGGCGACTCGGTGGAGGCCGTCAACAGCTGGGAGTACCCCGCGACCAGCTGGGCGTCCATGATGCCGGGCATGCCGGAGGACTTCGACCCGCAGGCCGTGGCGATCGTGTCGCTCACCGAGGCGCTGGAGGAGGCCCTCGGTGCGGAGGGCGCGGCCGCGGTCAGCAAGATCGTGGTGATCGGCAACCCGGCACAGGCCCTGCTCGACCGCGCCAAGGGCGCGAACCTGCTGGTCGTCGGGGCGCGCGGGTACAGCGGGTTCAAGGCGACCCTGCTCGGCTCGGTCAGCCTCCATGTCACCCAGCACGCGCCATGCCCGGTGACGGTCGTCCGCGACTGAGAGACCTGAGCGATCCGCTGGACGGACGGCCCCACGCGCCGGTGCGCGCGGGGCCGTCCGCGTCTACAGAGCCACCACGTCCGCGACGACGCAGGCCACGTTGTCCGGGCCACCCGCCGCGTGCGCCAGGGCGACCAGTTCCCGCCCAGTACGCCCGGATCGCCGCGGCGGCCGCGCCCGCATCGAGCGCGACCACCTCCTTGATCCCGGCCAGTGGCATCCCGATCCGGCGCAGCCAGGCCACCAGCCTGGCCGTCCCCACCTGCGTCGCGTCGTAGTACCGGTAGCCGTTCACCGGATCGACCAGGGCGGGCCGGAGCAGGCCCAGCTCGTCGTAGCGGCGCAGGGCCTTCGCGGACAGCCGTGACGACCGGGCGAACTCCCCGATCGTCACGAGCGCCGCCGTGCCCTTCGCACGCGCCTCGCGTTCCACCACAGACCTCCTCGTACCGGGCGGTCCGCCCGGCCCCACCGATGCTGGGGGCTTCCCCCGCGGAGAAGGTCAAGGATGACGGAGAAGCGCGGGGCTCAGTCCTTTGTCACGTAGAACGCATAGAACGCGCACACGAGCATCCCGGCGCCGGTGACCAGGCCCAGGACGGTGGCCGCGAGCACGCTCGTCTTGTCGGACAGGCTGTAGAGGAAGCCGACCGAACCGCCGAACAGCGTGCCGTACGCGATGGCCTTGGCCTCCACCGGCAGTCGCTTCTGCGCCCGGCCGAGGGCGTAGCAGAGAGCCGCCAGCACGGCGCCGGAGATCAGACCGAGCGCGAGCTGCGTGCCGGTGAGCACACCGCCGCCGCGCACGATGGACGTCGCCCACCAGCCCACGATCACGCCCAGCGTGACGGGCATGGCCCAGCTGAGTGTGCTGGGGTGCTTGGTGCGCGCAGGCGCGGCGCGGCGTGACATCGAAGCGTGTGTGGCCATGGCCGTGAACTCCTTCCGTGGCCCCCTGTTCACTCAAGGGCACACCCGGTTGCGCCGCCCGGCAACTCGAATGGCTCACTGCCCTGGGCGCGGCGTCGCCGTCCGGGATTCCCTTGAGGAATGCGGACCTATATCTCAGCGGCTCTGTCGGCGGTAGTGCTGGTGCTGCTCGCTTTCCTCGTCCCGCTGAGCGCGCTGTCCGCCTGGGTCGATCTGGAGATCGACAACACGGACCGGTACGTCGCGGCGGTGGAGCCGCTCGCCTCCGACCCCGGCGTGCAGGCCACCATGTCCACTCTGATCACCGACGAAGCGACGAAGCAGATCGACGCCGGGCTGCTCCAAGGCGCCTCGATGGACTTCCTGCACGGGGCGGTGCAGTCGTTCACCACCACGGATGCCTTCCGTTCCGCCTGGGTGGCCGCCAACCGCACCGCCCACGAGGCCGTCACCGACGCGCTGAACGGTGAGAGCGGCGAGGCCGTGGTCATGGACCTGGCGCCGGTGATGCGGCAGGCCAAACAGAACCTCGTGGACAACGGGGTGCCGTTCGCCGACGGATTCCCGGTCCGGCGGACCGACGTCACCCTGCTCTCCGCCGGCCGCGCCGACCAGCTGCGCCAGACGTTCCGCCTGCTGCGGGCCGGCAGCATCTGGCCCGCCGTCGGCACGCTGGTGTTCGCCGTCGCCGCCGTGCTGGTGGCGGCGGTGCGCGGCGGGCCCGGACGACGGGGCTCCGCCCTCGCCGCGCTGGCCGCCACGGCGGTCGTCGGGCTCGGCCTCGCGATCGGTGCGCTGGTGCTGCGCGGGGCGATCGCGGTCGCCCGGAACCGGGTGCTGGCCGGGGTGCCTGGCAGTGATCGCGACGGGGCGGCGGCGGTGTACGACGCGCTGACGAGTCCGCTCCGTACCGCGGTGTGGATCGCTCTCGCCGCCGGGCTGGCGGTGGCGCTGTGCGCGGCGTTCGCGCGGATGTGGGCGGGGCGCAGGTCCGCACGGCCCGAGCCGGCCGCACCCGGAAGAGGATCCGGGCCTTTGACGCCGCTCACCGCGAAAGGCCCCGTCCCCGGGAACGACCGCTGACGCCGGGTTCGACGTGCGGCGACGCGCGGGCCGGGGAAGAGTGGAGCCCGAGACTGCGTCACTGTCTGGGCGACTGAGAGGTCATCCGTATGCGAGCCGTAGCCGTCAGCGCGTTCCGGGCCGAGCCGACCCTGGTCGAGGTGCCCAAGCCGATTCCCGCAGCAGGCGACGTACGGGTGCGGATCGAGTACGCCGCGCTCAACCCGTCCGACTGGCAGACCGCGGACGGCGCCCTGGAAGGACAGGCGTCGCATGTCTTCCCCCTGGTCATCGGCGTGGACTACGCGGGCCGGGTGGACATGATCGGCACCGGCGACAACCGCTTCCGGGTCGGCGACGCGGTCTTCGGACGGGTCACCGCATCGCCGGTCGGCGCGGGCACCTACTGCGAATACGTGTCCGTCCCACAGGACTCCGCGATCGCCCTGGTCCCGGACGGCCTCCCCCTGCGGATCGCCGCCGCGCTGCCGACCGCCGGGATGACCGCCGCCCAGATCCTGGAGACGGCGGTGCTCCGCGGCCACGAGAGCCTGCTGGTCCTCGGGGCGGCGGGCGGCGTCGGCAGCTGTCTGACCCAGCTCGCGGCCGCCCGGGACCTGCGCGTCCTCGCGGCGGTGCGGGGCGACGAGGGGTGGCGGATGGGGGCGCTCGGCGCCGCCGTCACCATCGACACGACGGCTCGTCCGCTCGAAGAGGCGGTAAGGGAGGTTTCTCCGGGCGGCGTCGATGCGCTCGTCGACCTGGTCTCCACCACGCCGGAGGCGTTCGCGGGCATGGCGGCGCTGGTGCGGAGCGGCGGTGTCGCCGTCAGCACGCGGGGCGTCGCCGGCGGGGCCGCTGTTCCCGAGGGCGTCGGGTCCATCGACTTCCGGCTCGAACCGACGCCCGTTCTGCTCGACGTCCTGGCGGCGGGCGCCGCGGAGGGTGTGCTGAACGTGCTCATCGACATCGAACTCCCGCTGGAGAAGGCCCCGCAGGCCCTCGACCGGAACCGCACGGGCGGCGCCCGCGGCAAGACCTTGTTCGCGCTCTGACCCGCGCCCCGGAAGAACCGCTCGCAGAGGGGGTCCGAACAAGCCTGAACGAGGCCGAAGGAGGCGTCATGGACGACCGGGAGATCATCGACAACATCGGCGGTCTGGTCTCCGAGGAGCGGGACCTGCGCGACCGCTCCACCCGGGAGAAGACGGGCCTCTCCACGGACGAGAAGTCACGTCTGCGCACGGTGGAGACCCAACTCGAACAGTACTGGGATCTGTTGCGGCAGCGCCGCGCGCTCAGCGAGTTCGGCGAGGACCCGTCCGGGGCGAGGGTGCGCTCGCCCGGCGAGGTGGAGGGTTACCAGAGCTGAACGCACGGCACCGGAGGCGGAGAACATTGGCTGATGCCGAGGCGGACAGGAAACGGTCCGCGCCACCGGCCTGGCTGCTGACCGGACTTCGGCCGCAGCCCGCCCCCGTGCCGTGGGCCGCGGTCGTCCGCGCCTCCATCGCCCTGGCGGCACCGCTCGCCGTCGGCTTCGCGCTGGACCGGCCCGCGTACGGCGCGCTCGTCTCCATGGGCGCGCTCTCCGGTGTCATCGGCGACACCGCCGACGCGTACCGGATGCGGATCATCAACATCGCCGTTCCGCAGCTGTTCGGCGCGCTCGGCATCATGCTCGGCTCGTTCGTGTACGGGACGGACTGGCCGGCAGTCGGTGCGCTGGCCGCCGTCGCCCTGGTCTCCGGAATGATGTCGACGATCGGCGCCGTGGCCTCCGTGTCCGGACTGCTGCTCCTGCTCAACTCGGTTGTCGCCGCCGGACTGCCGCTGCCGAAGCCCTGGTGGGTGGCGCCGCTGCTGCTGATGCTCGGCGGCCTCTTCGTGCTCGCCCTGACGCTGCTGGCATGGCCGCTGCGGCGGAAACTGCCGGAACGGGTCTCGGTCGCGGACACCTACCTCACGGTCGCCGATCTGCTGGCCGCCGCGGGCACCGACGCGTACGAGAAGCGCCGGCAGGCAGTCACCCGGTCGCTGAACACCTCGTACGACCTGATCCTCGCCCGCCGGGCCCGCTACCACGGCCGCAGCGGTTCGATGGCGCGGCTGGTCGCCCAGCTGAATGTGGTCATCCCGCTCGTCGAGGCGGCGCCCGCGGTGCATGTACGGCGGCGTCCGCTGCCCGACTCGATCCCGGCGGCGGTACGTGACCTGGCGGAGGCCGTCGAGGAGAGCCGCACCGGCGGTACCGAACCGGAACTGCCCGCGCCCGACTCACCCGCCACCCGGGCGGTGGACAGCGCACTGCGCCACGCGGCGGCCGTCGTGCACAACGCCGAGGCCGATGCGTACAACATCGACGACCGGCTCGGACGCCCCGCCGCGCTGGGGATACGGATCCGGCGGTCGACCCGCGCCGTGCTGTTCTCCGGGACCTCCTGGCGGTACGGCCTGCGGCTGGCCCTGTGCATCGGCCTGGCCCAGGCACTGACCTCACTGATCTCCGTGGACCGCTCCTACTGGGTGGCGCTGACCGTCACGTTCGTGCTCAAGCCGGACTTCGGCTCGGTCTTCTCCCGCGCTGTGCTGCGTGCGGTGGGCACGGCGGCCGGTCTCGTCATCGCCGCGCCCGTCCTCGCCGAGGTGCCGATCGGGTGGTGGGACGTGCCGGTGATGGTGCTGCTGGCCGCGCTGATCCCGGCGCTCACGGCCAAGGGGTACGCGTTCCAGACCGCGGCCATCACGCCGGTCATCCTGCTGCTGTCCGATCTGCTGAGCCACCGGGGCGTCGGTCTGGTGGAGCCCCGCCTGGTGGACAGCCTGATCGGCTGCGCGATCGTGCTGGTGGCGGGCTATCTGCTGTGGCCGGAGAGCTGGCACACCCGGATCGGCCACCGGCTCGCGGACGCGGTGGCGGACATCGCCGACTATGTGGGTTGCGCGTTCGACCCGGGGTGCGACGGCAGCGGGGTCACCCGCACCGACCAGGCGGAACGGGCGCGGTCCCGGCTCCGCATCTACCGCGATCTGTCCTCCGTGCGTTCCGAGTTCCAGCGCGCCCTGACCGAACCGCCACCGGTCGGCACCCGGGCCGCTGCCTGGTTGCCGCTGGTCGTCGCGGTCGAGCGGATCGTGGACGCGGCGACGGCGGCCCGGGTCCGGGTGAACCACGGGGCGCCGGAACCGGCGCCCGCGGAGGTGGCCGAGATCCGGCAGCACCTGCGGGAACTGGCGGAACGGCTGCGGGCGACCGAGGTCCTGGTGGGAGTGCGCACCGAACTGCCGGGCGACGAGGAAGGCGTGCTGGCGCCGCTGCGCCAGGAGGTGGCGGCGGCAAGGGCGATCGCCTCACCACAGCCGTAGAGGGCCGCGGGAACGTGACGGATCAGGGCGCATGTGTCGCGTTCCCGCAGCGGTATGCAGCCCGCGGCTGCGCGCCGGTGCCCGGCTCAGACCGGGTGGTCCCCGGGGCCACGGCCCTGCAGGCGCTCCATCTCGCGGCGGTCACGTTTGGTCGGGCGGCCCGTACCCCGGTCGCGGACCGGCACCTGGATGACCGCTTCCCGCGGCGGCGGGGGCGGACTGTTGTCGACGAAACACTCCGCGGCCACCGGAGGGCCGACCCTCTTCTTCACGATGCGCGACACCACGACGATCCGGTCCCGGCCGCCGTGCCGGAGCCGTACCTCGTCCCCCACATGCAGGGTCTGCGCGGGCTTGGCCCGGTCGCCGTTGACCCTGACGTGCCCGGCGCGGCAGGCGGCAGCGGCCTGCGAGCGGGTCTTGGTCAGCCGTACCGACCAGATCCAACTGTCGACGCGGACGCTTCCCTCCGCCTGCGGTGCCTCACCGGAAACCATGGATCCGACTCTAGACGCCGTGCAGACGTCACGTAACGCTCGTGGCGTCCAGGTCCACTCAGCTGTAATCACGGGACTACGATGCGGACAGTCTTCCCGAACGGACCAACCACTTCCGTTCGGACTTTCGAAGATCTGTTTCTGACATGCCGCCACATGTCGTGCCGCTGAAGGATGTACGGGACTCCGGCCGGGGCACGGCCCACTTCCGGAAGCAGTTGAGAACAGCGATGCGCAGCATGCCCGACCGGCCCGGCCGTGGGCTCCAGCCCAATGTCCTCGGCACGTTCCACACGATTGTGATGGCCGTGGCGGGCAGCGCCCCCGCCTACTCGCTGGCCGCAACCAGTGCCGTGCTCGTCGGCACGGTCGGTCTCGGTGGTCCCGCCGCCCTGCTGTACTGCGCGATACCGATGCTCGGTATCGCCCTCGCCTACCGGCAGCTCGGCCGGATCGACGTGAACGCGGGCGCCGGCTACTCCTGGGTGGGCAGGACCCTGCACCCGTTCCTCGGCTTCCTCAGCGGCTGGGCACTCGTCGTCGCGGCGACCCTGTTCATGGTCGCGGGATCGCTGCCCGCCGGGACGATGACGCTGACCGTGATCGACTCCCGGCTCGCCGACGACACGACGCTCGCCACCTTCATCGGGGCCGGCTGGTTCCTGGTGATGCTGCTCGTCGTGCTCGGCGGAGCCCGGCTCAGCGCCCGCACCCAGCTGGTGATCTCCGGGGTCGAGCTGGTGATCCTGCTGGTCTTCGCGGTCGTCGCACTCGTCCGCGGGACCGGCCCGGGTGAAGGCACGGGTGCCGGACCCGGCGTCGCGCACGCCTTCGACTGGTCCTGGCTCGGCTTCGAGCACTTCGACGGCGTCTCCGGCTTCGCCTCCGGTGCACTGATCGCCGCCTTCTACTACTGGGGCTGGGACGTCACCGGCAACCTCAGCGAGGAGACCCGCAACAGCCGCCGCACCACGGGCCTGGCCGGGATCGTGGGCGTGCTCACCGTCTTCGCGCTCGTCGAGGTGTTCACCATCGCGGTGAACGTGATCCTCTCGGCCGACGACATCGAGCGGCACAGCGCCAACGTACTGACCGTGCTCGGCGAACGGGTCTGGCCCGGCGTCGGCGGAAAGCTGCTGGTGGTGGCCGTGATGCTGTCGACCGTCGCCACGCTGCAGACCACACTCGTCCAGGTCACGCGCTCGCTGTTCGCGATGGGCCGCGACCACACGATGCCCGCCGCGTTCGGCCGGGTGCACCGCAGCTGGAACACCCCGTGGGTGGCGGTCGCCGCCGTCGGAGGCGTCGCTCTCGCCCTGATCCTCGCCTCCCTCGCCCTCGGCCCGGTCCACCACATCCTGGGCGTGGCCGTCGAGGCCATCGGGCTTCAGGTCGCCGTGTACTACGGCCTCGCGGGCCTGGCCGCGGTCGTCGCGTACCGCAAACTGCTGTGCCGCTCGGTCGCGGACCTCGTCCTCGGCGGACTCTGGCCGCTGACCGGCTCGCTCTTCATGTTCTGGATCTTCTTCGAAGCGCTCGGCGACTTCAGCGCGACGGCGCTCGCGCTCGGCCTGGGCAGTCTCGCCGTGGGAGCCGTCCCGATGCTCTGGTACTGGCGGCGCGGCAGCTCGTACTACCGGCCGGCGAAACTCGACGCCTCGCAGACCGTACGGGCCGAGGAACCGTCCGACTACGCCGACTCCACGACGATCGTCACCGATTACTGATGGCTGTACGCCGCCGTACACCCCCGCCGGTGCACTTCGACCCGGATCTCGGCGACCGGCCGCTCACCGCGGCCCGCCAGGACATCGTCATCGGCCGCTGGCAGGGCGTACGCGATCTGCTGCACGCCTCCGGCAACCGGTGGGCCCTGCGGACCCACCGGATCCGGATCCTCGCCCACGCCGTCGCCGGCAGCACCACCGTGGAGACCTGGCTGGGCGCCGAGCCGAAGAGCGCCGACGCGCAGGTGCTGAAGGCGGCGACCGAAGTGGTCCGGCTGTTCGGACGGGCCGTCGCGGCGGGGCGGGGCACCGGACTCGACCAGAACCGGGTGGACCGGGTCGTCGACTGCTGTCTGCGGGCCGCCGACGTCTGCCCGCCCGATCCGATGCCCTGGGCGTCGCTGCTGACAGCGGCACGGCTGTACGAGGACGGGGCCAGGCGACGCGTCACACAGTGGTGGGACGAGCTGCTCCGCCGCGATCCGCACCACATGGAGGGGCACACCCAGCTGCTGCGGTACTACTCGGCGCGCTGGCACGGCACCCACGGCACCATGTACGACTTCGCGCGCGACGCGGCGGGTGCGGCACCGCCCGGTTCGCCGCTGCCGGTGCTGGTGCAGATCGCCAGGGTCGAGGAACACCGGTACGTCTCCGACGCCACGCACGGGCGGCCCGTCGTCGCGCCGCTCACCGGGCAGCAGCACTGGAACCACGAACTGGCCGTCACGGACGTGCGCCGCACCTGGGACCGGTGGCTCGGAATGCGCGACGCGGGACCGGTGGAGGCGGAGGAGGTCGGCGAGCTGAACTACCTGGCGCACGCCGCGTGTTACGCGGGGCGGCCGACGGAGGCCGCGGACGCGTTCCGGTTGCTGGACGGCCGGGCGGTGCGGGCGCCGTGGTCGTACACCGGGGACGCGGCGGCCCAGTTCGCGCGGTGGCGCCGCCAGGTCGCCACCGCATGAACCGATGTGCGCGGATGGAACCCCGGCTCCGTGCCGCGGCCGATCCTGCGCCGGACGGACGAGCACCCGGCGGTCCTGGATCGACGGACCTCGGGTCCGGCGCCGTTCGACACGGTCGGCAACTGGCCCGGCTCGCCGAGTCCGGCGTGATGCTAGGTGCGCGATCACGCGGTACGAGAGACTCCAAAAGAATGCAGAGTGAAGTCGGGGCCACCGCCGTCCGATTGACACGGAGGCGGGCCGCGCCACCGAACGGCCGGATCCGGCCGCTAACCTTACGTATCCGCCCTGGCCAGGGATCAATTCCCGCAGTACGGACATTCATCGCACTCAACTCATGCGAAAGGCCTCGCCCATGGGCATTCGGAGCTTGCTGCGCAAGGTGTTCGGCCGCGACCGTACGGAGCAGGACGAGCCGACGACGGCCACGGTCCCGCCCCAGACGGAGCGCACCCGGCCCACGGAGTCGGAGTCGGTCGCGGTGGACGAGCCGGTGTCCGAGACCGCACCGGCAGTCGAACCCGCGTCCGCCGCAAAGGTCTCGGTACCCGCCCCCGCCTCGCCCCGGACCCTCTCGGGCGACAGCGGCCTGGCGACGGACCTGGTGGCGGAGGCCTTCGACAAGGCCTCCGCACCCAGCCCGAAGCCCACCCACACGGTCCCGCCCCAGGGCTCGGCCTCGAAGCGCGTCATGGCCGAGGCCTCGGCGAAGGCGGAGCCGGCTGCGGCCGAGGTGGAGCCGGTGTCGGCTGCCGCCGAGGTGGAGCCGGAGGTGGAGCCGGTGTCGGCTGCCGCCGAGGTGGAGCCGGAGGTGGAGCCGGTGTCGGCTGCCGCCGAGGTGGAGCCGGAGCCGGCTGCCGCCGAAGCCGAGAAGGTAGCGCCGGCCACCGCCGCGGCCGAGATGGAGGCCGAGACCGCACCGGCCGAGGTCGAGGCGGAGGCACAACCGGTCACCACCCCCGAGGTGGAGGCCGAGACCACACCGGCCGCCGAGGTCGAGCCCGACCTCGCACCGGCCGAGATCAAGCCCGAAGCAGAACCGGTCACCACCCCCGAGCCGGAGACCGGAACCGCACCGGCCGGCAAGGCCGAGGCCGAGGCGGAACCCGTCCTCGACGAACCCGAGGCCGAGGTCGCCCAGGTCCTGGAGCCGGCCCCCGCCCCCGAGGTCGCCACCGAGCCCGAGCCGGTCATCGTCGCCGCCGCCGTCGAGCCCGAGCCCGAGCCGGTCGCCGTGGCAGCCGACGCCGCGCCGGTCACCGACGCCCTGCCGTCCGAGCCGGACACCGCCCCCGCATCGGCAGAGGTCGCCGAGGCGCCCGCCCCCGAGGCATCCGCACCCGCAGAGGTGGCCGAGGCCCCCGCCGTCGCCCTCGCCCGGGTCGAGGCCGGCGCACCCGCACTCGTCGACGCCTACAAGGCGGCCCAGGCCGGGCTGAAGACGCACGGTCTGACCGGGCTTCGGGCCACCGTGTACCTGGTGCTCGACCGCTCCGGCTCGATGCGGCCGTTCTACAAGGACGGCAGCGCCCAGCACCTCGGTGACCGCACACTCGCCCTCGCCGCGCACCTCGACGAGAACGCCACCGTGCCCGTCGTCTTCTTCTCGACCGACATCGACGGCACCGGCACGGTCGGCCTCAACGACCATGCGGGCCGGATCGACGAACTGCACGCGGGCCTCGGCCGCCTGGGCCGTACGAGCTACCACCGCGCCGTCGAGGAGGTCGTCGCGCACTACGAGAAGTCGGAGGCCACCGGCCCCGCCCTGGTGATCTTCCAGACGGACGGACCGCCGGACGCCAAGCAGCCCGCCAAGCAGGCGCTCGCCGAGGCGGCGCGGCTGCCGCTGTTCTTCCAGTTCGTCGCGTTCGGCGACGAGGACGCGAAGGGCTTCGACTTCCTGCGGAAGCTGGACGCCCCGAACGCCGCGTTCTTCCACGCCGGCCCCGCCCCGAGTGAGGTGCCCGACGCCACGCTCTACCAGGAGATCCTCGCCGCGCTCCCCGCCTGGCTCGCGGCCCGCGAGACCGCTGCCGACAACGGCTGACCAGGCAGGTCGACCGGCAGACGTACGGTCACGGCGAGCCCGCCCGCGGGCAGGGCACCGCCGTGACCGTGCCGCCGGGCACCACCGCTACAGAACGTTCGATCGAAAGACCGAGCCCCGACCCCGGCCCGTCCGACGGCAGGTCCAGCTCGTCCCGGGACACGACGCCCCGCACCGTGTCGAGCCGGACGTGCCGCTCCGGCGGGTGTTTCCCGCCGGCGCAGCCTCCGTGGCGGCGAGTTCCACGAGCATCTCCGCTCCCTCCCAGGGTGGGTCATGGCCCCCGGAAGGGGCGGCGGCGTTTATCGGTGTGAGTGGATCACCCACGGGCCGTTAGGATTTCGACCATGGCGGCCACTGGATCCGAGAAGCAGGGGGCGACGGCGTACTACGTCTCGACCCCCATTTACTACGTCAACGACGCTCCTCACCTGGGCCACGCCTACACGACCGTCGCAGGCGACGTGCTCACCCGCTGGCACCGCCAGCGTGGCGAGAAGGTGTGGTACCTCACCGGCACGGACGAGCACGGTCAGAAGATCATGCGCACTGCCGAGGCGAACAACGTCACCCCGCAGGAATGGTGCGACAAGCTCGTCGAGGAGGCCTGGAAGCCCCTCTGGGAGCACCTGAACATCGCGAACGACGACTTCATCCGTACGACGGAGAAGCGGCACACGGACCGTGTGCAGGAGTTCGTGCAGGACCTGTACGACAAGGGCGAGATCTACAAGGGCGGGTACGAAGGCCCGTACTGCGTGGGCTGCGAGGAGTACAAGCTCCCCGGCGACCTCATCGAGGCGGAGGACGGCACGAAGCTGTGCCCGGTCCACAAGAAGCCGGTGGAGATCCTCAAGGAGGAGAACTACTTCTTCAAGCTGAGCGAGTACGGCCCGAAGCTGCTGGAGTTCTACGCGAACAACCCCGGCTTCATCCAGCCCGAGTCGGCCCGCAACGAGGTCGTGAACTTCGTCAGGCAGGGCCTGCAGGACCTGTCGATCTCGCGCTCGACCTTCGACTGGGGCATCCCGGTGCCGTGGGACGAGAAGCACGTCATCTACGTGTGGATCGACGCGCTGCTCAACTACGCGACGGCGGTCGGTTACGGCGCCAACCAGGAGAAGTTCGACGGGACGTTCCCGGCCGATGTGCACCTGATCGGCAAGGACATCCTCCGCTTCCACTCGGTCATCTGGCCCGCGATGCTGATGGCGCAGGGCCTGCCGCTGCCCGGCAAAGTGGTGGCCAATGGCTGGCTGATGGTCGGCGGCGAGAAGATGTCGAAGTCGAACCTGACCGGCATCAAGCCGCAGGACCTGACCTCGCACTTCGGTGTGGACGCGTACCGCTGGTACTTCCTGCGGGCGATCGCGTACGGCAACGACGGCTCGTTCTCCTGGGAGGACTTCACCGCCCGCTACACCTCCGAGCTCGCCAACGACTACGGCAACCTCGCTTCGCGCGTCGCCGCCATGGTCGGCAAGTACTTCGGCGGGGCGCTCCCTGAGGCCACCGCCCCCGGCGAGGCCGAGAAGGCGGTCCAGGAGGGTCTCGCAAAGGCTGTCGCCACGGCCGACCGGAAGATCGGCGAGGAGCTGGACTTCCAGGCCGGCATCCTGGCGATCTTCGAGTTCGTGAAGCAGGTCAACGGCTACATCACGGAGCAGGAGCCCTGGAAGGTCGCCAAGGACGAGTCGCCCGAGGGCCGGGCCCGACTCGCGACGATCCTGTACACGGCCGCCGAGGCGCTGCGCGGTGTCGCGGTCCTGCTGAACGCGGTGATGCCGGAGACCTCGCAGAAGCTGTGGGAGTCGCTGGGCGCCGAGGAGTCCCTGGGCGCGCTGCCCGACCAGCGCGTGCAGGACGCGGGCGGCTGGGGGCAGCTGCCGGCGGGCGCGACGGTGACGAAGGGTGCGGTGCTGTTCCCGCGCCTGGAGGAGAAGCCCGCGTAGGGGCACGGGGGCCCGCACAGGGCTCGGTACGCAGATGAGGGGCCCGGACCGGTGACGGTCCGGGCCCCTCTCGTATGCGTGCGTAGGCGCAACTCATATACGTGACGTCCGGTCAGCGGGCCAGCGCCGCCCCGTCACCCATCACGATCACCGGAACCTTTGCCGGGTCGAGGATGCGCAGCAGCTCCTCCATCCGGTCCTCGGGAAGCGAGATGCAGCCCTGGGTCGGCCCGCCGTGGTCGACATGGAGCCAGATGCCGCCGCCCCGCTCCTCGCCGAGCGGACGGGTCGGGTCCAGCGGGGAGGCGCCGGGGACGCGGTTGTAGTCGATGGCGATGACGTAGTCGAACGACCCCTTCAGGGACTCCCCGTCGAAGCCTTCGCCGCTCGCCGTGAAGGCCGGGCTCTGTACGTAAGGCAGCTCGGTGCCCGGAGCTTCGAGCAGACCGCCCGCGGCCGTCAGTCCGTAGACGCCGATGGGGGTCCGGAGGTCGTTCACCCGGTGCTCGTCGGTCCAGCCGTACAGGGCGTTGTGGGCGGGCCACGGGCCGGCGGCCGGCAACCAGCCAACCGTGGGATCGTCGCGGGTGTAGAGGACGGCCGTGGCCTCGCTGGATTCGGGGGAGTCTCCGGTCACGACGAGCGCTTGCCGGGACTCGGCCGGGATCGCGGACCTGGCCGTCTGCCCCAGCATCCGGATCTCGCGGGGCCAGGTCGGGGCGGCCGGCCCGCCCGCGGCAACGGCCCCGGGGCCCGCCGCACCGATGCTGCCGCTGGGCGCGTGGGCGCCGGTGCGCACGGCGGTGGGTCCGGGTGCCGTACCTCCCGCGGCGCACCCGGTCAGCAGCAGGAGGAGGAGCGCCGCACAGACCGTGTACGGGGGACGTCTGGACGCGCGAGGGCCGGGACGGGGCACGGGTTCGGGAACAGGCACGGGGGGCTCCTAGCAGTCGGCGTCGAGGGCAGCGGGGACAGAGATCCCCGCACCAAAGTCCCCGAGCCAGTCTTTGCCGAGCCGACCGACGATTAATCAGACAAAGCGGCCATACGGCCGCATCCGATCCGGTGCGACCTGTCATCTCGGGCGTGTCCTGCTGTCCGAATGTGACCGCTCACGCGAGGGACAGGGCCCGGAACCGCGCCCTGTCGTGGCGATTCCGGGCCCGTCCCCTCGGCGGGGGAACGAAGCCTCAGAGGTCCGTGCCGTCGTGCGTCTCGTCCGGGTCCACGCCCATCGTGATCGAACCGACGACGCCGCGCGCCATGTGGTTCTTGTGGTACGAGAGCTTCATCAGCCCGCCCGTGACACCGCTCTGGTCGTAGATGGTGTCCTCGGTGAGGGTCGTACGCGTGGTGGTGCTGGTCGAGTACGGCGCGATCTTCGCCGAGTCGAGCACCGCGGACTCCGCGAAGAAGAACTGACCGGTGTGGCAGGTGCGTCCGCCCTCGTACCCGGCGTCGGTCATCTTCCCGCCGACGTGCACCTTGGTGTGGATGTGCACACAACGGCCCTGGTACCAGCCCGGGAAGATCGTCTTGAACTCCACATAGCCGTGCTTGTCGGTGAGCTGGGTGCCGCGCAGATAGCGCTCGTCGTCGGTGGGCTCCGAGTGTCCGCCACCGCCGCCACCGGGCCCACCGGGCCCACCGGACGGAGGCGTACCCGTCGGGGCGTCGGTGGGGGTGCCGGTCGGAGCATCCGTCGGAGCCCCGCTCGGCGGAGTGCCGCCACCGCCGGGGCCGCCGGAACTCATCGACTCGTAACCGGAGTAGATGCCCAGCGCGTCACAGTGCCAGATGTCGACGGCCGCCCGGCTCACGGGTTTGCAGGTGTCCGAGTCGATCACCTTGAGGCGGAGGGTCATCGGGATGCCCTCCTTGTCCTCGGTGATGTCCTTCCGGATCTTGTCGGCGTCGATGTAGTACGGGCCCTCAGTGGTCTCCGAGGTCAGCCGGTAGCACTCCTCGCCCTGCCCGGCGGCGGACTTCTTCCCACTGCCGCTGCTCGTGACCTCGTCGGCCGAGGCACCGGCGACCACGCCCGCGCCGATCCCGGCGGCCACGATCGCCGCACCACCGGCGAACACCATCCGGCGACGCGTCATGTCCTTCTTGTGTGCGGGTCCTTGAGTCTCTGTCATGCGAAGTGAGGTTAGGCAGGGCAGCTGGCAGGGGCGTGTGCGTCAGCTGTGCGTTGCTGTGGAAGGCGGCCAAGACGGGGAACAGCCCCCGGCCGACGGCCAGGGGCTGTTTCACGTGGAACGTAAGCGGAACCGCTGACGCTTACTTCGCGCCGGTGTCCCTCGCTACCGAGTCCTTGGCCTCGGCCTTCTCCTTCGCCGTCGCTGCGGGCTTCCGGAGCTGGATGTTCAGCTCGCGCAGCCGCGCCTCGTCCAGCACGGTCGGCGCGCCCATCATCAGGTCCTGCGCGTTGCCGTTGAGCGGGAAGGCGATCGTCTCGCGGATGTTCGGCTCGTCGGCCAGCAGCATCACGATGCGGTCGACACCGGGGGCGATGCCACCGTGCGGCGGGGCGCCGAGACGGAACGCACGGAGCATGCCCGCGAACTCGTGCTCGACGGTCTCGCGGTCGTAACCGGCGATCTCGAACGCCTTGAGCATCAGCTCGGGCTCGTGGTTACGGATGGCGCCGGAGGACAGTTCGATGCCGTTGCAGACGATGTCGTACTGCCAGGCAAGGATGTCCAGCGGGTCCTTCGTCTCCAGGTCCTCCAGGCCGCCCTGAGGCATGGAGAACGGGTTGTGCGAGAAGTCGATCTTGCCGGTCTCCTCGTCCTTCTCGTACATCGGGAAGTCGACGATCCAGCAGAACCGGAAGACGCCCTCCTCGAAGTGGCCGGCGCGCTTGGCGGCCTCGACCCGGACGGCCGACATGATCTTGGAGACCTCGTCGAACTCGCCGGCGCCGAAGAAGACGGCGTGGCCCGGGACGAGCGCCAGGCGCTCGGTGAGGGTCTTGATGTCCGTCTCGGTGAGGAACTTGGCGATCGGGCCGGCGAGGGTGCCGTCCTCGCCGACGCGGACCCAGGCGAGGCCCTTGGCGCCCTGCTCGACGGCGTACTCACCGAGGCCGTCGAAGAACTTACGGGACTGGCCCGCGGTGTCCGGCACCGGAAGGGCGCGGACGTGCTTGCCGGCGAACGCCTTGAACTCCGAGCCGGCGAAGACGTCGGAGATGTCGACGAGCTCCAGCTTGGCGCGCAGGTCGGGCTTGTCGTTGCCGTACTTCAGCATCGACTCGCGGAACGGGATCCGCGGGAACGGCGACGTGACGTGGCGGCCGTTGCCGAACTCCTCGAAGAGCTCGGTCATCAGCTTCTCGATCGGCTGGAAGACGTCCTCCTGCTCGACGAACGACATCTCGACGTCGAGCTGGTAGAACTCGCCGGGCGAGCGGTCGGCACGGGCGTCCTCGTCGCGGAAGCACGGCGCGATCTGGAAGTAGCGGTCGAAGCCCGAGATCATCAGAAGTTGCTTGAACTGCTGCGGGGCCTGCGGCAGCGCGTAGAACTTGCCGGGGTTCAGCCGGGACGGGACGACGAAGTCACGGGCGCCTTCGGGGGAGGTCGCGGTGAGGATCGGGGTCGCCATCTCGTTGAAGCCGAGAGTCACCATCTTCGAGCGGATCGAGGCGATGACGGCGGAGCGCAGCATGATGTTGCGGTGCATGCGCTCACGGCGCAGGTCGAGGAAGCGATACTCCAGACGCCGCTCCTCGTTGACCCCGTCGTCGGTGTTGATCGTGAAGGGCAGCGGGGCGGCCTCGCCCAGCACCTCGACCTCGGTGACCTCGATCTCGATCTCGCCGGTCGGGAGGTCCGGGTTCACGTTGTCGGCGCCACGTGCGGAGACCTTGCCGTCGATCCGGACGACGGTCTCCTTGGTGAGCTTCGACAGGGCTTCGTTGCCGGGTGTGCCGGGGCGGGCGACGAGCTGCACGAGACCGTAGTGGTCGCGCAGATCGATGAAGAGGATGCCGCCCAGGTCTCGACGATTGTGCAGCCAGCCGCTCAGCCGGACGTCGGTGCCGACGTCAGAGGCGCGGAGCTCGCCGCAGGTGTGGGACCTGTACCGATGCATCGTCGTTCATCCAGTCTTCGCGGTTGGGGTGGATTCAGCCTCCCCAGGCTACCGCCCGCGCCCCCACGACTTCATTGTCATAATCACTTCAAGATCATCCGGCGGGGTCAGGACCACCCGCCGACGGCCGCCCTCGGTGGCGTCGGCCGAGCACATCTTCATAAAGTGGGGCAATGCGCACCGAGGAAGTCCTGGCCGCGACGGCGACCGGCCTGTGGCGCTGGGACCACGGAGCCGGTTCGGTCACGCTCGATGCGGAGGCGGCCCGGCTGCTCGAGCTCCCGGCCGAGGCCGGCGTCTTCCGCGAGGCCGCAGTGCGCGCGCGTTTCCACCCGGTCGACTGGAACGAGATCCACGGGGTGGTGAACCTCGCACTCGCCGAGGGCACCCTGGCCGAGGCCAGGCTGCGGATCGTGGACGGGGACGGCCGGGTGCTGCGTACCGTACGCAGCCGCTCCAAACCACTGCCGGTCGCATCGGCCGGCAGCGAGAGCTACCTACTGGTCGGCACCCTCCAGGAGGTCGCCGAACCGCAGCCGGGCACCACCGGGGCGCATACCCCGATCACCGGGGACTGGCGCCGGTCCCGCGAGGCCTTCCTGCTGGACGCGGGGCGGGCGCTGGCCGAGGCCCGTTCCACGGCGGAGGTGCTGCGGGTCGCCGCCTCGCTCTCCATGCCCGGGTTCTCACCGGACGGGCTCGCCGTCTTCGGTGTCGCGGGCGAACGGCTGACGATCATCGGCCACCACGGGCACAACACGGGCGACGAGGACCCGTTCAACGACATGCCCCTGGAGACCGACTACCCGGCCGCCCAGGTCGTACGGACCGGGCGGGCGATCTATCTCCCCTCGCCCGAGGAGTACCACCGCCGCTTCCCGGCCACCTGGCCGCTGGCCAGCCGCTTCGGGCGCCGTTCCTGGGCCTTCCTTCCGCTGATCGTGTCGGGCCGCACGATGGGTGCCTGGATGGCGGGGTTCCGGCACCCGGTGTCGTTCTCGCCGGACGAGCGTTCGGTGCTGACGACGGTGGCCCGGATGCTCGCCCAGGCCCTGGCACGGGCCGGGGAGGCCGAAACCGAGCGGGAGCTGTCGCAGGGGCTCCAGCGGTCGATGATGCCGACCCTGGGTCCCGAGATCCCCGGCATGACGGTCGCCGCCCGGTATGTGCCGACCGGTGGCGGGCTCCAGGTGGGCGGCGACTGGTACGACATGATCCCGCTCCCCAACGGCCGTATCGCCCTCGTCATCGGCGACGTCCAGGGCCATGACGTGCGGGCGGCCGGGCTGATGGGCCAGTTGCGGATCGCCCTGCGGGCGTACGCCTCCGAAGGACACCGCCCGGACGCGGTGCTCTCCCGTGCCTCCCGGTTCCTCTCCGGGCTCACCGACGCCTACGACGACGGGGAGGAGACCGGTCCGCGGTTCGCGACTTGCCTGTACGCGGAGGTCGACCCGGAGACCGGCACTCTCGACATCGCCCGGGCCGGCCACCCCGACCCGGTGGTGATCAGCAGCGACGGGACCGCGGTGATCCGGCAGACCGGCGGCGGGCTGCCGCTCGGTGTCGAGACCGACGCCGACTATCCGACGACCCAGCTCGTCCTGGAGACCGGAGAAACGATCATGCTGTGCACGGACGGACTGATCGAGACCGGCGGCCACGACATGGCCACCGGCTGGGACCGGCTCCGACCGGTCCTGGAGCAGCAGATCGGTGACCTGGAGAAGCTCGCCGACGAGCTGGTGCAGGCCGTGCACGGGCCGACGTCGCACTACACGACGGGCCCGCTGGCCGACCGCCGCGAGGACGACATCGCGGTGCTCGTGCTGCGTCGCGAGGCCGGCATCATGCCGCGGACCGCGCCGCGCCGCACCGTGATGACCATCGCCCAGGCCGAACCCGAGCGGATCTCGGCCGCCCGGCAGCAGCTGCGCGAGCTGCTGCACGACTGGGAGGACCCGGAACAGATCGACGCGGCCGTGCTGGTGGTCTCCGAGATGACCACGAACGTCCTCGTCCACACGGACGGCGACGCGCTGATGGTCGCCGAGGCCACCGGGGAGCGGGGCGAACGGCGGCTGCGGGTGGAGGTGGCGGACGGCAGCGACGAACTGCCGCACAAGCGGCGGCCGGGCGAGATGGCTTCCAGCGGGCGGGGCCTGGTGCTGATGGAGATGCTGGCCGACGCGTGGGGGGTGGATCCGCGGGGGGCGGGGAAGTCGATCTGGTTCGAGCTGCACGAGTCGTAGAGGCCGGGCGCGGGCCGGACGCGTCCGGCTGGCCGCAGCGCCCTCAATCGCCGGGCGGGTTCGATGTGCCGGGTGGTGGTGTGTCCGGCGGCGTCGGTGGGTCGGGCGGGGTGGCGGGGGGCGGTGGGTTCGGCTCGGGGCTGTAACCCTTGCGGAGTTCGCCGAGGACGCCGAAGGCCGCCGCGCACGCCGGTACCGCCAGCAGCATCCCCAGCAGGCCCGCCACGCTCGCCCCCGCGGTCAGCGCGATCATGATCATGGCCGGGTGCATCTGGACCGTACGGCTCTGGATCACCGGCTGCAGCACGTGCCCCTCCAGCACCTGGACCGCGAGCACCACTCCGAGCGCCCAGAGCGCGATCACGACGCCCCGGTCCGCCAGCGCGACCAGGACGGCGACAGCGCCCGAGAGGAACGCGCCGAGATACGGGATGTACGCGCCGACGAAGACCAGCGCCCCGAGCCCCACCGCGCCCGGCACCCGCAGGATCAGCAGGCCGACGGTGATGCAGACGGCATCGATCAGCGCGATGAACGTGGTGCCGCGCATGAAGCCCTCGACGGCCTCGAAGGCCCGCCGCCCCATCGCCTCGACCAGCTCACCGGTGCCGCGCGGGGCGACGGCGTGGGCGAGGTCCACGGCCCGGTCGGAATCGCGCAGGAAGAAGAAGGTCAGCAGCAGGGCGAGAACGCCGGTCGCGATCAGTGAGCCGACCAGGCTGATGCCGGTGAGCAGCCCGCCCGCGGCGCTTGCGCCGAACTTCTCGACGAGCTTCTGCGCGTTGGCCGCGAGGTCGTCCACATTGATGTCGCGCGCGAACCCGAAGTGGTCGATGACCCACTGACCGGCGTCCTTCAGCGACCGGACGATCTGGCCGCCGGTGTCGATGAGCGCGGTGACGACGATGTACCCGGCGGCGCCGCCCACCGCGACGAGCAGCGCGCAGGTGAGCCCGGCGGCCACCGACCGGTTCACCCGGTGGTCGGCCAGCCACCGGTGGACGGGACCGAGCAGCGCCGTACCGAGCAGGGCGAGCAGGACGGGTGTGATCGCGGTCTTGAAGACGATGCACAACCAGATCGCGACCGCGGCGACACCGGTGACCAGCAGAAGTACGGCGCACCAGGCCGCTGTCCGCCGCGCGGCGTCGGGCAGGAGGGGCTTTTGGGTATGCACCCTCCCACCCGATCACGGTGCGGCAGTCATGTCCCGCCTGCACAGCCGTACGGGTGACGGTCCGTCAGCGTGGCCCTTGCCGCAGGGTCACTCACCCATGCCGTGGACCGCGGGCACGGTGCCGAGACGGCCGGCCTGGAAGTCCTCGAACGCCTGCTTCAGTTCGGCCTGGCTGTTCATGACGAACGGCCCGTAGTGCGCCATCGGCTCCCGGATCGGACGTCCGCCGAGCAGCACGACCTCCAGGTCCGGGGTGTTGCCGTCCTGCTTCTCGTCCGCGCGGACGGTCAGCGAGGATCCGGCGCCGAAGACCGCGGTCTGCCCCATGTGGACGGGGCGGCGCTCCTCGCCGACCGCGCCACGGCCGGCCATCACGTACGCGAGTCCGTTGAAGTCCTCGCGCCACGGCAGGGTCACCTCGGCGCCGGGGCGCACGGTGGCGTGGACCATCGTGATCGGGGTGTGGGTGACGCCCGGACCCTCGTGCCCGTCGAGCTCACCGGCGATGACGCGGAGCAGCGCGCCGCCGTCCGGGGAGGCGAGGAGCTGGACCTGGCCGCCGCGGATGTCCTGGTAGCGGGGGGCCATCATCTTGTCGGCCTTGGGCAGGTTCACCCAGAGCTGGAGGCCGTGGAAGAGGCCGCCCGACATGACGAGGGACTCCGGCGGGGCCTCGATGTGGAGGAGGCCGGATCCGGCCGTCATCCACTGGGTGTCACCGTTGCGGATGGTGCCGCCGCCACCGTTGCTGTCCTGGTGGATGAAGGTGCCGTCGATGATGTACGTGACGGTCTCGAAGCCGCGGTGGGGGTGCCAGGGAGTGCCCTTGGGCTCGCCCGGCGCGTACTCCACCTCGCCCATCTGGTCCATCATGATGAACGGGTCGAGGTACTTGTAGTTGATCCCGGCGAACGCGCGGCGAACCGGGAAGCCTTCGCCTTCGAATCCGCTCGGCGCCGTGGTGACGGCGAGCACGGGTCGGGCCGTGGCGTCGCCCGAGGCGGCGACCTTGGGCAGGGTCAGTGGGTTTTCGACGGTCACTGCGGGCATGGGAGCCACCTCCGGGATTGTTCTGCCTCAATTTAGTTGAACAGTGAACATCTTGCAAGGGGCGCCGCATTCCCGGCCCGTCACACACAGCAGGAGGGGCCCGTACCTGGGCGGTACGGGCCCCTCCTGGCGTCCGGAAGGCCGGCGGTCAGCCGTCTGAGGGCGATGGCGTCTGGTGCCGCGACCGGCAATGTTCGCCCGGAAGGAGCGTCGTCCAGTGCGTGAGATCGCAAGGCGGCCGGAAGTCCTTGGGTGGGGTCTCCCCTGCTCGAACGAAGCTGAGAGCTTGGGGAAGGAGCTACCAGGGCTTTCGGCCAACGCAACGAGCGTGCGTGCTGGGCGGCGCGACGGGGCGAAGCTTGCCGGGAGGGGCACTAGCCATACATGCGGCGCATCGCGAAGTCGACCATCTGCTCCACGGCCTTGGCGTCGAAGACCATGCGGTGCTCGCCCTCCATGTCGAGGACGAAGCCGTAGCCGGTGGGCAGCAGATCGATCACCTCGGCCCCGGTGATCACGAAGTACTTGGACTCCTTGCCTGCGTACAGCCGCAGCTCCTTGAGCGTGGTGAACATGGGGATCACCGGCTGCTGGGTGTTATGCAGGGCGAGGAAGCCGGGGTTGTCGCCGCGCGGGCAGTAGACCTTCGAGGTCGCGAAGATCTGCTGGAAGTCCTCGGCGGACAGGGATCCGGTGGTGAAGGCCCGTACCGCGTCACCGAGGGAGGGCGGCGAGGGCTCGGGATACAGCGGCTGCTCGCCGTAGCCGCCACCCATCTGCTGCTGTGCGCCCTGGTTCTGGTCGTAGCCGTACATACCCCAAAGAGTAATGGGACACATCCACCCCTCGAGGGGTTGCGTCTTATTACTGACGGGTAGCATCATCGGGGAGGTCAGCTGATATGCCTACCGCCAGCTCGTCGCCCGCCCGGCCCTCACCCCTTGACCGGGGCGCTGCGCGCCACTGCTATTGATTACGGAGCCTTCCCATGGGGCACTACAAGTCGAATCTCCGCGACATCGAGTTCAACCTCTTCGAGGTCCTCGGGCGCGACAAGCTGTACGGCACCGGCCCGTTCGCCGAGATGGACGTCGAGACGGCGAAGAGCATCCTCGACGAGGTCGCCCGCCTCGCGGAGAACGAGCTGGCCGACTCCTTCGCCGACGCCGACCGCAACCCGCCGGTCTTCGACCCGGAGACCAACACGGCGCCGGTCCCGGAGACGTTCAGGAAGTCGTACCAGGCGTTCATGGACTCCGAGTACTGGCGCCTGGGCCTGCCCGAGGAGATCGGCGGCACGACCTCCCCGCGCTCCCTGATCTGGTCCTACGCGGAGCTGCTGCTCGGCTCGAACCCGGCCATCTGGATGTACTCCTCGGGCCCGGCGTTCGCCGGCATCCTCTTCGACGAGGGCAACGAGGCGCAGAAGAAGATCGCCGAGATCGCCGTCGAGAAGCAGTGGGGCTCGACGATGGTGCTGACCGAGCCGGACGCCGGTTCGGACGTCGGCGCGGGCCGCACGAAGGCCGTCGAGCAGGAGGACGGCTCCTGGCACATCGAGGGTGTGAAGCGCTTCATCACCTCGGGCGAACACGACATGTCCGAGAACATCATTCACTACGTGCTGGCCCGACCCGAGGGCGCGGGTCCGGGCACGAAGGGCCTGTCGCTCTTCATGGTCCCGAAGTTCCACTTCGACTGGACCACCGGTGAACTGGGCGAGCGCAACGGCGTGTACGCGACGAACGTCGAGCACAAGATGGGCCTCAAGGCGTCCAACACGTGCGAGATGACGTTCGGCGACCAGCACCCCGCCAAGGGCTGGCTGATCGGCGACAAGCACGACGGCATCCGCCAGATGTTCCGCATCATCGAGTTCGCCCGGATGATGGTCGGCACGAAGGCCATCGCCACCCTCTCGACGGGGTACCTGAACGCGCTGGAGTACGCCAAGGAGCGGGTCCAGGGCACCGACCTGGCGCACTTCATGGACAAGACCGCGCCCAAGGTCACCATCACGCACCACCCCGACGTGCGCCGCTCGCTGATGACGCAGAAGGCGTACGCGGAGGGCATGCGGTCCCTCGTGCTCTACACCGCCTCCGTCCAGGACGCGATCCAGGAGAAGGAGGCCGCGGGCGAGGACGCGAAGTCGCTGCACGGCCTCAACGACCTGCTGCTCCCGATCGTGAAGGGCTACGGCTCCGAGAAGTCGTACGAGCAGCTGGCGCAGTCGCTCCAGACGTTCGGCGGCTCCGGGTACCTCCAGGAGTACCCGATCGAGCAGTACATCCGGGACGCCAAGATCGACACCCTCTACGAGGGCACCACGGCGATCCAGGGCCAGGACTTCTTCTTCCGGAAGATCGTCCGCGACCAGGGTGCCTCGCTGAACGCGCTGTCCGAGGAGATCAAGAAGTTCCTCGCCGGCGCCCAGGGCAACGAGGAGCTGTCCGGTGCGCTGGACTCGCTCGCCAAGGCGGCCGTGGACCTGGAGGCGATCGTCGGCACGATGATCACCGACCTCACCGCGACCGGCGAGGACGTCAAGAACATCTACAAGGTCGGCCTGAACACCACCCGCCTGCTGCTGGCCTCCGGCGATGTCGTCGTCGGCTACCTGCTGCTGAAGGGGGCGGCCGTGGCGGCCGAGAAGCTGCCGACCGCCTCCGCGAAGGACGTCGCCTTCTACCAGGGCAAGATCGCCGCGGCGAAGTTCTTCGCGGCCAACGTCCTGCCGGGCGTCTCGGCCGAGCGCGCGCTCGCCGAGGCGGTCGACAGTTCGCTGATGGAGCTGGACGAGGCCGCGTTCTAGCCTTCGGCCCACAGCGTCGGTCAACGAGGCGCCGCCACCCGAATTCGTTCGGGTGGCGGCGCTTTCGTATCGTCGCGCCGCCTGTGGCGAGGACAGGTCCGGTGATCACCCAGGCTGCCCGCCTCGAACCTCGATCTGGCCGGTCCTTATGATCGGCATCCGTATCCGCCGGGAGGGCACCCTTCGCCACCGTGATCGCGGAACGCGCGCAACAGGCGCAGGACGGCATGAAGCCGTCGGCGTCGATCACAGATCAGTAGGGCTCACCTTGAAGAACCAGCGGTCGTACGTGCGATGCGCGGCGGCGGTGACAGCAGCGGTGCTGTTCACGGGCTGCGACGGTGGAGGCGTTGACTCCGGCGGTCGCCCCGCAAAAGCGGCCAAGACTCTGAACACGAAGCAGGTCATGTCGGTCCTGCCGGACGCGCCCGCCATGACGGGCTGGCGCAATGTCGAGAAGGCCGTGGCACGTCGCTCGACATACCCGGAGCAGACCGAGACCCCGCCATCCATGTGCCCCATGGCGCTGTCCGACACGACGCCTTGCACCGATGTCCGCCTCGACGGCAGAACGGCCTTCCTCGACCCTGAGAGCAAGACCGACGCGCTGTTCTGGGTGTTCACGTACCGCGACGAGAAGGCCGCCGCGGCAGCCCACAGAGCACTGTGGAAGAACTTCTACAGCCATATGCTGCGCGAGGACCCCACGCAGGTGGACCTGGAGAACATCGGCGACGAGCGCTTCGCCGGCCGTGGCAACGATCCCGTGTTCGGCCGGTCCACCATGTCACTGATCCGAGTCGGGACGACCCTGCTGGGAATCAACACCTCCCACAGCCGCACCGAGCTGCCGGACAAGCAGCTCACCGCACTGGCCGCCATGTTCGCCGAGCGCGCGCAACAGGCGCAGGACGGCAAGAAGCCGTCGGCGGTGACGGCCGCGGGATAGGTACGGGCCGGGGTGGCGGTACGCGGATTCTTCCCGGCCCATCGTCGTTACAGTGAAGAACATGAGTTCTCCCCTCCGCTTCGACCGCGGCCACACCGACGACCTGATGGCCTTCCTGATGGCCAGCCCCTCCCCGTACCACGCCGTGGCCACCGCCGCGGCGCGGCTGGAGAAGGCCGGCTTCCGGCAGGTCGAGGAGACCGCGGCCTGGGACGCGTCCACCGGTGGGAAGTACGTGCTGCGCGGCGGGGCGATCATCGCCTGGTACGTGCCGGAGGGCGCCGGGGCGCACACCCCGTTCCGGATCGCCGGGGCGCACACCGACTCGCCGAATCTGCGGGTGAAGCCGCTGCCCGACACGGGGTCGTACGGCTGGCGGCAGATCGCGGTCGAGGTGTACGGCGGCACCCTGCTCAACACCTGGCTGGACCGGGACCTCGGTCTCGCGGGCCGGATCAGCCTGCGCGACGGCACGCACCGGCTGGTCAACATCGACCGGCCGCTGCTGCGCGTGCCTCAGCTGGCCGTGCATCTGGACCGGTCGGCCAACACCGACGGTCTCAAGCTCGACCGGCAGAAGCACATGCAGCCGATCTGGGGGCTCGGGGACGTCGAGGAGGGCGACCTGATCCGGTTCGTCGCCGAGAACGCGGGCGTCGGCGCCGAGGACGTGACCGGCTGGGACCTGATGCCGCACGCCGTGGAGCCGCCGGCCTACCTGGGCCGGGACCGCGAACTGCTGGCCGGGCCGCGGATGGACAACCTGCTCTCCGTGCACGCGGCGACGGCCGCGCTGGCCGCCGTCGCCGGACAGCCGGACGACGAGATCCCGTACATCCCGGTGCTGGCCGCGTTCGACCACGAGGAGAACGGTTCGCAGTCGGACACCGGCGCGGACGGACCGCTGCTCGGCACGGTGCTGGAACGCTCCGTCTTCGCCCGTGGCGGCACGTACGAGGACCGCGCCCGGGCCTTCGCGGGGACCGTCTGTCTCTCCTCCGACACCGGTCACGCGATCCACCCCAACTACGGCGAGCGCCACGACCCGACACACCACCCGGTGGCGAACGGCGGGCCGATCCTCAAGGTCAACGTCAACATGCGGTACGCGACGGACGGCAGCGGGCGTGCCGTGTTCGCAGCAGCGTGCGAAAAGGCGGGCGTGCCGTGGCAGACGTTCGTCTCCAACAACTCGATGCCGTGCGGCACGACGATCGGCCCGATCACCGCGGCCCGGCACGGCATCCAGACCGTGGACATCGGCGTCGCGATCCTGTCGATGCACAGTGCGCGTGAGCTGTGCGGCGCGGACGACCCGTATCTGCTGGCCAACGCGCTGGCGGCGTTCCTGGCGGGCTGATCCGCCTTCCCCACACGGGTAGTTGCCGGGCCGGCCCTTCCTTCGGGGCCTGCCCGTGCACCGGCGGCCGGGCCGGTCGCCGAGTCGGGTGCGCCGGGCACCCTGGGCGGACTGCTCGGCACCAGCACCGGCACGGTCGCCGTGGCGGTGATCCGCGACCGGACGCCGGTGGTGTGCACACCGTCACGGTCGCCGCCGCACCGGCGATCGGGCTGCTCACCGGCGTACCGGCCGGGATCTGCCCGGCCTGGCGGGCCACCGGCATCCAGCCCGTGGAGGCCCTCCGGCGCTGAGGACAGGCGGACACACCGCTGCTGTTCGCGGGCCGATCCGCCTTCCGCACATGGTTGTTGCCCGGCCGGGTACGCGATCCGTACACGGTCCGGAGCCTCCGGGCCGCCGAGGAGGCATGACCATGGGACTCGGAGGATTTATCATCCTCATCGCCGTCGGGGCGATACTCACCTTCGCCACCGACTGGCAGATGGACACCGTCAATGTCGACCTGGTCGGCTGGATCATGATGATCGTCGGCATCATCGGAGTCTTCGTCTACGCGAGCATCGCGCGGCGCCGCCGGATGGTCGTACCGCCCAGCACCACGGTCGTGTCCGAGGACGAGCGCCGCGGAATCTGAACCGCATGCCGGCCTCTTTGCTGTTGCGGCGCAGCTCACAGCGGTTCGGCGGGGCCCCCGGGCAGGAACCTCAGTTCTTTGCCCGGGGGAGGAGTGACGGTGGAGTTCCACCTGCTCGGTGCGATGTCCGTAGCCACCGAATCCGGTGATCTGCCACTCGGCCCCGCCAAGCGCCGCAGTCCGCTCGCCGCACTGCTCCTGAACCCCAACGCCCCCGCCCCATGAGCCACTTGATGGACGCCCCGGGGAGGACGAACCACCGGCCCTCGAAGTGGGCGACGGGCTACTGGACGCCCGAGCTCCGCAACGGCGCCGCCGACTTCTGAGCCCGTCAGCGCGTCAGGCCTGCTCGTCCATTCCGGCGAGCACCAGCGGAAGCCGCGGCGTCCCCTGCGCACTCACGCGGACGGGGACGCCCCAGTCCTGCTGGTGGACGTGGCAGGCCGGGTACTCGTTCGCCGGGTCGTCGTCACAGGACGCCGCCATCGCGGACACATGCAGGACGCCTTCGGTCACGCCGTCGGCCAGGACCAGGTCGCGGAAGAGATCGGTGCCGGGGCCGGCGCCCTCCGCCAGCAGCTCGGGCGGGGTCGACGAGACCAGCAGCCGGGTCGAGGGACCGTACCGGGTGTCCAGCTTCTGACCGGCGGGCGCCTGGAAGACCACGTCCAGCCGGAGCGTGCCCGGGGCGATCTCGGTGGCCGCGCGCTGGGTGCGGTGTGCCTGGTCGGCGACCCGTACGGCCTCCTCGGGCAGCCGCAGCCGGGTCAGCCGGTGCCGGGCGGACTCGACGACGACGAGATCGCCGTCGACCACCACGGCATCGCTCGGCTCGCGCAGATCCGTGGCCAGCGTGGTGACCTCGCGGGTGGCAGGGTCGTAACGGCGCAGGGCGTGGTTGTACGTGTCGCTGACGGCGACGGACCCGTCGGGCAGCGCGGTCACGCCCAGCGGGTGCTGGAAGAGCGCCTGGTCGGCGGCGCCGTCGCGGTGACCGAAGTCGAAGAGGCCGGTGCCGACGGCCGTGTGCACGGTCCCGTCCCGGTCCACGTACCGCAGGGCGGACGTCTCCGAGTCGGCGACCCAGAGCCGGGCGCCGTCGGCCGAGGCGGCAAGTCCGGACGGCTGGGCGAACCAGGCCTCGTCCGCCGGACCGTCGACAAGTCCTTCGTTGCTCGTGCCCGCGGCGACCTGCACGGTTCCGGACTCGGGGTCGTACGACCACAGCTGGTGGACGCCTGCCATGGCGATCCACAGCCGGTCGCCGAACCAGGCGACGTCCCACGGGGAGGAGAGGTCGACCTCTCGCGCCGGACCGGACGTCGGGGAGCCCTGCCACCACTGGTGGCCGGTGCCCGCGAGGGTCGTCGTCACCCCGGTCGTGAGGTCGAGGGCGCGGATGGCGTGGTTGACGGTGTCGGCGACGGCGATCCGGCCGTCGGGCAGCACAGCGAGCCCCTGCGGCTCACTGAACCGGACCTCGTCGGGCGCGCCGTCCGCGAGCCCACGGTCCCCCGTGCCGAAGTGACGACGGACCGTCTCACCGTCCCGTTCGATCTCGACGAGGCGCTGCCGGGTGGTGTCGGAGACGAGGAAGCCGCCGTCCGGCAGCAGCAGGGCCTTGCCGGGGAAGCGCAGATGCGTGGCGACGGGCTCGGGCGCCACATACGGGCCGTCGCCGCGGCGCAGCGTTCCCCTCGCGGCGTGCTCGGCCTCCAGCTCCTCGACGAGCTTCTCGATGGCGTGCGCATGGCCCTCGCCGGCGTGCTGGGCGACGACATAGCCCTCGGGGTCGATGACGACGAGCGTCGGCCAGGCGCGTACCGCGTACTGCTTCCAGGTGGCGAGCTCGGGGTCGTCGAGAACGGGGTGGTGGACCTCGTACCGCTCGACGGCGTCGACGACGGCCTGGTGCTCGGCCTCGTGGACGAACTTCGGCGAATGCACGCCGATGATCACCACGGTGTCGCGGTGCTTCTCCTCCAGCTCGCGCAGCTCATCGAGGACATGCAGACAGTTCACGCAGCAGAACGTCCAAAAATCCAGAATAACGATGCGTCCCCGCAGGTCGGCGAGGGTGTATTGCTGGTCGCCGGTATTGAGCCAGCCGCCTTTACCGACCAGCTCGGGGGCCCTGACGCGCGTACGTATTGCCATGTGAACAGTCAACATCACCGTGGTGCGTCCGCATTCCGGAGGGTCTCAGGCATGGCGGAGGCCTCACACGTCCCGGGGAGTCCCACCGGACGTTTCACGTGAAACCGGGCCCCGCCCGACGCTGGGGCGAGGCCCGGTCCGACGGGTGCATCAGCGGATACCCGACGGTGGTGCGAGTCCGGTCGGACCGATGCGTCAGCGGCCGCTCGACGGCGGGGCGAGACCCAGCCGTCGATCCTTGAGCGCCGGGAACTGCTCCCGCGTGGCGGCGACCAAAGCCGGGTCGAACTCCACGGTGAGCACCTCCTCGTCCGCGCCCGCCTCGGCGAGCACCTCGCCCCATGGGTCGACGGCGATGCTGTGCCCGGCCTGCTCGACCCCGGCGTGGGTGCCCGCGGTGCCGACAGCCAGGACGTACGCCTGGTTCTCGACGGCGCGCGCCTGGGCCAGCAGCGTCCAGTGGGCGCGGCGCCGCTCCGGCCAGCCCGCCGGGACGACGAGCGTCTGCGCGCCCGCGTCGACGAGGCCGCGGAACAGTTCGGGGAAGCGCAGGTCGTAGCAGGTGGCGAGGCCGAGCGTGGTCTGCGGCAGGGCGACCGTCACGAGGTCCTCGCCGGCGCCCATCATCACCGCCTCGCCCTTGTCGAAGCCGAAGCGGTGGATCTTGCGGTAGGCGGCTGCCCGCTCGCCCTCCGGGGTGAACACCAGCGAGGTGTTGTAGAGCGTGCCGTCGTCGGCGCGCTCCACGAAGGAGCCGGCGTGCAGCCAGACTCCGGCGTCGGCCGCGGCCTTCGCCATCAGGTCGTGGGTGGGCCCGCGGAGCGGTTCGGCCTCGTCGGCGAAGGCGGTGTACGCGAACGCGCCGACCGGCCAGAGTTCGGGAAGGACCACCAGATCGGCGCCCCGCTGGTCCGCGACCAACGACGCCACGCGATCCCTGCGGGAATTGACGGATTCGTCCGGGTCTACTGCGATCTGGATGAGGGAGGCGCGCACACTACCACCGTCCTGGCATTCGAGCCGTCAACACGGGCCTACGATCGTCACACGAAAGCACTGCCGGGGTGCCTGCTCGCAGCGTAACTTAGCGACCGAACCTCCCACGCAGCCCGCAGCCGCCGCCCGCCGACCGCGCCCAGCAGCCCAGCCCATGCACCGCAGAACCGCACGAGGGGTCCCGTGACCGTCCATCCCAGCCTCCAGACCTACGCCGATGCCTGGACCCACTCCGTCGAGTCGATAGCCGAGCTGGTGAAGCCGCTCGCCGAGGGGGAGTGGAACCGCCGTACACCGTGCCCCGGTTGGTCGGTGCGCGACATCGTCTCGCACATCATCGGCATGGAGTGCGAGCAGCTCGGCGATCCGCGGCCGATCCACACGCTGCCGCGCGATCTCTACCACGTACAGAACGACTTCACCCGCTACATGGAGATGCAGGTCGATGTGCGGCGCCACCACACCGCACCCGAGATGACCTCCGAGCTGGAGTACACGATCATCCGCCGCTCCCGTCAGCTGCGGAACGAGTCGCGTGACCCGGAGACCATGACCCGCGCGCCGCTCGGCGCCGAGCAGACCCTGGAACTGGCGCTGCGGATGCGGGCCTTCGACGTCTGGGTGCACGAGCAGGATCTGCGGACGACGCTGGGTGCGCCCGGCAACCTGGACTCCCCCGGAGCCACCATCGCCCGGGACACGCTGCTCGCCGCGCTGCCGAAGGTGGTCGCCAAGGACGCGGGCGCGCCGCCCAATTCGGCGGTCGTGCTCGATGTGCACGGGCCGGTGGAGTTCCTGCGCACGGTCAGGGTCGACGCGGACGGCCGTGGTTCGGTGGACGGTTCGCCTTCACTGGGGCCTGCGGTGACGCTGTCGATGGACTGGGAGACCTACGTCCGGCTGGCCTGCGGCCGGGTTCGCCCGGCGGCGGTCGCGGACCGGATCAAGGTCGAGGGCGACCAGGAGCTGGCGACGGCGATCCTGCAGAAGTTCGCCGTGACGCCGTAACGGCACGGTCGGCGGCGCCCGTCTTTCGTGAAGTCGTGAAGTGAAGAGACGGGCGCGCCGCCGAGCCGGCGGCCGCAGGGGTCACGCGGGTACGTGCACGGCCTCCACGCGGCTGATCACATAGTGGTTCCGCTCCCGCAGCGTGGCCCGGGCGTGCAGCCGCAGAATCTGGACGACCCCGAGCGCCTCCAGCACGAAGACGGAGGCGAAGGCGATGCTGTAGTTGTCGCCCGTCGCGTCGAGCAGCACACCGACGGCGAACAGGGTGGTCATCGAGGCGGTGAAGCCGCCCATGTTGACGATCCCCGACGCGGTGCCCTGCCGCTCCGGCGGGTTGGCCGGGCGCGCGAAGTCGAAACCGATCATCGAGGCGGGACCGCAGGCGCCGAGCACGACGCAGAGCGTGACCAGCAGCCACATCGGCGCATGGTCGCCCGGGTACAGGATGGCCGACGCCCACAGGACGGCGGTCACCGCGACCGTGCCGAGGGCCAGCGGGGCACGCGCGGCATGGTGGCGGGCGATGACCTGCCCGTAGACGAGACCGACGGCCATGTTGGAGAGCACCACCAGGGTGAGCAGCTCACCGGCGGTGGACCGGCTCAGCCCCTGCGCCTCCACCAGGAACGGCATCCCCCACAGCAGCAGGAACACCATGGCCGGGAACTGCGTGGTGAAGTGCACCCACATCCCGAGCCGGGTGCCGGGCTCCCGCCACGAGGCGGCGATCTGCTTGCGTACGTATGCCGCGCCTGCGTGTTCGACGGGCGGCGGCTCGTGCCCCTCCGGGTGGTCCTTCAGGAAGAGGAGCAGCAGCACCAGCACAACGACCCCGGCGACCGCGCTGCCCGCGAACGTGGCGGTCCAGCCGAAGCCGTGGAGGGCGCGGGCGATGAAGAGCGTGGAGACGAGGTTGCCGGCCATGCCGAAGAGCGCGGCGATCTGGCCGATCAGCGGCCCACGCCGGGCCGGGAACCAGCGGGCGCCGAGCCGCAGCACACTGATGAACGTCATCGCGTCGCCGCAGCCGAGCAGCGCACGGGAGGCCAGTGCCGTGGCGTACGACGGGGAGAGTGCGAAGCCGAGCTGCCCGACGGTGAACAGGACGGCCCCGATGGTGAGGACCTTCTTGGTGCCGAGCCGGTCGACCATCAGGCCGACAGGTATCTGCATGCCTGCGTAGACGAGCAGTTGAAGGATGGAGAACGTAGACAGGGCGGAGGCGTTGACGCCGAACCGGTCGGCGGCGTCCAGGCCGGCGACCCCGAGGCTCGTACGGAAGATGATCGCGACGAAGTAGACGGCGACGCCGATGCCCCAGACCCGGGCGGCACGCCGGCCGCCGGGCGGATCACCGGGCAGGGACAGGGTGGGAGCGGCGGCAGAGCTCACCGGTCCTCACCCCGGACCAGCACCTTGACCCGGCTGACGTGGCGCCGTACGACCTGTGCGGCATCGTCCGCGTCACCGGCCCTGATCGCCTCCAGCAGCTCGCCGTGCTCGGTGATGTTGGCGGCGATCCTGTCGGGGTGCGCCTCCATCACGGCGACGCCCATCCGCAGTTGCCGGTCGCGCAGCTGGTCGTAGAGGCGCGACAGGATCTCGTTGCCCGCGTTGCGCACGATCTCGGCGTGGAAGCAGCGGTCCGCGACCGAGACGGCTGCGAGGTCGCCGGCCGCCACGTGCTGCCGCTGCTCGTCGAGCAGCTCCTCCAGCCGGGAGATCAGCTTCGCCGAGGCAGGCACGGCCTTGCGGGCGGCGAACTCCTCGACCAGCAGCCGGGTCTCGACCACGTCCGCGATCTCCTGTGCGGAGACGGCGAGCACCAGGGCCCCCTTCTTCGGGTAGAGCTTGATCAGCCCTTCGACCTCCAGCCGCAGCAGCGCCTCGCGCACCGGTGTCCGGGAGACGCCGACGGCTTCCGCCAGGTCCCCTTCGGTGAGCAGCGTCCCGCCCTCGTACCGGCGGTCGAGCACCGCCTGCTTGATGTGGGTGTAGACACGCTCGGCGGCGGGCGGCTGTTTGACGGGCGGGCGGGTCACGGCAGGGGGTGCGGCAGGCATGCACACAGCATAGATACAACATGTGTGCATGCCGGGCCGGCGTCCGGGATCTGGACGGCAAAGCCCCGGAAATTACCTCGGGAATCGGCACATCCATCCGCCCGCCTCATGAGTCTCACCACCGAGCGGCACCTTCACGTAGCCGCATTCCAGGGGCATTTGGAGCGTTCAAGTTGAAAATCGGCATTAAGGGCATAAACCGCGCATCCGCCACTGTCACCGTGGCCCTGACCGCGGGTGCCGTCCTTGCAGGCAGCGTCTTCGCTGCCACGGCGCAGGCCGCCACGCCGCCCACACCCACGATCGTCGCCAAGGGCGGCTACGTGATGAACAACGGCACCGCGAAGACTCTCTTCACGAAGGCCGCGGACACCCGTCGCTCCACCGGTTCCACCACCAAGATCATGACGGCCAAGGTGGTGCTGGCGCAGAAGAACCTGAACCTGGATTCCAAGGTCACGATCCAGAAGGCGTACAGCGACTACATCGTCTCCAAGGGCGCCTCGTCGGCCCACCTGATCGTCGGCGACAAGGTCACTGTCCGCCAGCTTCTGTACGGTCTGATGCTGCCGTCCGGCTGCGACGCCGCGTACGCCCTCGCCGACAAGTTCGGCACCGGCACCACCCGCGCGGCCCGCGTGAAGTCGTTCATCGGCAAGATGAACGCCTCAGCCAAGTCCCTCGGTCTGAAGAACACCCATTTCGACTCGTTCGACGGCATAGGGAACGGCTCGAACTACTCGACGCCGCGTGACCTGACGAAGATCGCCAGCAGCGCGATGAAGAACTCCACGTTCCGCGCCGTCGTGAAGACCAAGTCGACCAAGCAGAAGGTCACCACGAAGAGCGGTGGCTACCGCTACATGTCGTGGTCCAACACCAACACCATGCTCAGCAGCTACAGCGGTGCGATCGGTGTGAAGACCGGCTCCGGCCCGACGGCCAAGTACTGCCTGGTCTTCGCCGCGACCCGGAACGGCAAGACGGTCATCGGCACCGTGCTCGCCTCCACGAGCGCGACCGCCCGCACCTCGGACATGAAGAAGATCATGGACTACTCCTTCAAGAAGTAGTCCCCCATCCCGCACCCGGGACACCAGGAGGGGCCCGCCGCGCACTGCGGCGGGTCCCTTCCCGCACCCGGGCCCTCCCCGCCATCCGGCCTGAAAGGGCAACACGGACTTGACCAGTATTTCTCACAGACGCCTGCGCACCGTCGCCGCGCTGTCGGTCGCGGCGACCTCCTGCAGTCTGCTCACGGCTGTGAGTACCACGACCGCTTCGGCGGCGACGACGTGCGCCTCGCCCGTCTTCAAGCGGCAGTTCTTCGCCAACACCACGTTCTCCGGAACGCCGAAGAAGACCGACTGCGACTCGGTGATCGACCAGAACTGGGGCACCGGCGCACCCGCCTCCGGTCTGCCGACGAACAACTTCGGTGTCCGCTGGTCCCTGACCCGGGACTTCGGCTCCGGCGGCCCGTTCACCTTCACCGCGTCGGCCCTGGACGGCATCCGGGTCTACGTCGACGGAGTGCGCAAGGTCGACATCTGGAAGAACGTCTCCACCACGCAGAAGAAGACGGTCAACGTCACCGTCCCCAAGGGCAAGCACTCCCTGCGCATCGACTTCGTCAACTGGACGGGCTCCGCCAACGTCAAGTTCGCCTACACACCGCGGACGTCGGCCACCGTCGACAAGGTCAAACCGCTCACCCCGGTCGGCGTGAAGGCGGTCCTCGACAACGCCACGGCCAACGCCAAGGTGACCTGGACGAAGAACAACGAGATGGACCTCGCGGGCTACCGGGTCTACCGCCGGCTCAAGGGCTCCAGCACCTTCACCCACGTCAAGACGACCACCGCGACCTCGTACGCGGGTCTCCCGCCCGAGGGCGGGAAGACGTACTACTACGAGGTCCGCGCCTACGACAAGGCCGGGAACGTCTCCACCGGCTCCACCGACATGCCGGTGACCTCGCCGGTCATGACCACGCCGACGGGTCTCGCGGCCACCGGCACGGACGCCGGGATCAAGCTGACCTGGAACCCGGTGGCCGGCGCGACGCGCTACTACCTGACGCGTACGGACCATGCCGGGAAGACGGTCAACGTCGGAACGATCCAGGGCACGAGCCACACAGACACCGCGGTCGCCCGGTCAGCGATATGGCAGTACCGGGTGAGCGCGGGGGACGGCGCCCGGTACTCCGAGCCCACCGCTGCCAACAACCCCGCCGCCCTGGCGTACCGACTGGTAGCCGCACCGCAGGACATCGTCGCGACACCGGGGATAAGCAGGGCGACGTTCACCTGGACGACCGATCACGACATCGACGGCAATATCTACGACTTCCACGTCTACCGTTCCGAGACGCTCCCCGTGGACACCTCGACCGAGCCGATCCGGTGCAGCACCACCTACAAGAGACTCGACAACGGACGGCTCCAGTACACCTGCACCGACACCTCACCGGCAGGCGGCGCCACGTACCACTATGTGATCAAGGCGTGGGACAACACCGCGACCGAGTCGGTGGCTTCCCGCAGCATCACCGTCACCCACACTCGCCAGGGACCTGACCCCGCCCGCGGCGGTCACCGGGCTCGCCACCGAGGCGACCGAGTACGGCATCGAGCTGCACTGGAACGCCAACACCGAGCCCGACCTCAAGCGGTACGTGGTGTACGTCGGCGAGCTGATCGACAGCGAGGACGAGCGGGTCTGCTACGGCGTCTCGTCCGTGTACCTCGGCGCGGGCACCACGTCCTACACGGATGAGCGGTTGCCCGACGGCGAGGAGCGGTGCTACTTCGTCGACGTCGAGGACACCTCCGGCAACTACAGCTTCCGGGCGACTCACGACGCCGAGATCGCCGTCGTCACCGAGCGGGATCTGACACCGTCCGTCGAGACGCCGGACAACGCGTCCCTCACGCTCACCGCGCTCAAGGGCGCCACCGGCACCTCGGTGGACCTGTCCTGGAACACGGTCGCGGACGCCAATGGCTACCTGGTCGAACGCTGGAACCCGGCCACGGACGCCTACGAGCAGCTGACCACCGGACCCGTCACGGAGGCGTCGTACACGGATGCCACCGCTCCGGCCGGCACCACCCACTTCTACCGGGTGACGCCCGTGCTCGACGACGGAACCGAGGCGGCACCCGCCGCGGCCTGGGTCATCCTGGCACCCGCCAAGTGACCTGACCCGGCAGCAGAAGCGGGCCTGCGCGGAGGAAACTCCGCGCAGGCCCGCATTCTCATGTCTCACACAGCCGTCAGGCCCAGGTGATGAGCCTCTTGGGCTGTTCCAGGATCGCGGCGACGTCCGCCAGGACCTTGGAACCGAGCTCACCGTCGACCAGACGGTGGTCGAACGACAGTGCCAGTGTGGTGACCTGACGGGGCTTCACCTTGCCCTTGTGGACCCACGGCTGCAGCTTGATCGCACCGACCGCAAGGATCGCGGACTCGCCCGGGTTCAGGATCGGCGTACCCGTGTCGACGCCGAAGACGCCGACGTTGGTGATCGTCACCGTGCCGCCCGCCATGGCGGCGGGGGACGTCCTGCCTTCGCGCGCCGTGGAGACCAGTTCGCCCAGCGAGGCGGCGAGCTGCGGCAGGGTCTGCTCGTGCGCGTCCTTGATGTTCGGCACGATCAGACCGCGCGGGGTGGCGGCCGCGATGCCCAGGTTCACATAGTGCTTCTGCACGATCTCCTGGTTGGCCTCGTCCCAGGCGGCGTTGACCTCCGGGTTCCGCTTGATCGCGACCAGGAGCGCCTTGGCAATGATCAGGAGCGGGTTGACCCGGACCCCCGCCATGTCCTTGTCCTCCTTGAGCTCCGCCACGAGCTTCATCGTGCGCGTGACGTCGACCGTCACGAACTCGGTGACATGCGGCGCCGTGAACGCACTGCCGACCATCGCCTGCGCGATGGCCTTCCGTACGCCCTTGACCGGGATGCGGGTCTCCCGGGCGCCCGGGACGGGGGCTGCGGCAACGGGCACCGCAACAGCCTCGGGTGCCGCGGCCGGGGCGGCGGGTGCGGCTGCCGGCGCCGGTACGGGCGTGGCTGCCGCGTGCACGTCCTCGCGGGTGATGATCCCGCCCGGACCGGTCGGGGTGACCGTCGCCAGATCGATGCCCAGGTCCTTCGCCAGCTTGCGCACCGGCGGCTTGGCGAGCGGGCGGCTCTCCGGGACGACGGTGGTGGCGGGGACGGCGGTGGCGGTGGTGTGGCCGTTCAGCTCGCCCTGGACAGCAGCAGCCGCGGCAGCCGGCGGCTCGGTGCCCTTGCGGGCGCGCCGCTTGGTGGAGGACTCGGCCACGCCGTAGCCCACCAGCACGGGCTGGCGGGCCTTCGGTGCCTCCGGTTCCGCAGCCGGTTCCGGTTCGGCCACGGCCGGAGCCGCCGGCTCCGCCGCCGCCTCGCCGCCGCCGGGCACCACGTCCACCGCGATGATCACCTGACCGACGTCGACGGTCGTGCCCTCGGGGAAGCGCAGCTCGTGCACCACCCCGTCGAACGGGATCGGCAGCTCCACGGCCGCCTTGGCGGTCTCGACCTCGCACACGACCTGGCCGTCGGTGACGGTGTCGCCCGGCTGGACGTACCACTTGAGGATCTCGGCCTCGGTCAGTCCCTCGCCCACATCGGGCATCTTGAACTCACGGAAGCGAGCAGACGTTTCGGTCATCGTCGTCACGAACCTTCTCCTCAGTACGCCAGCGAGCGGTCGACGGCGTCGAGCACGCGGTCCAGGCCCGGCAGGTACTCGTCCTCGAGGCGCGCCGGCGGATACGGGGCGTGGTAGCCACCGACCCGGAGCACCGGTGCTTCGAGATGGTAGAAGCAGCGCTCCGTGATGCGGGCGGCGATCTCGGCCCCGGAGCCGTAGAACACCGGCGCCTCGTGGACCACGACCAGCCTGCGGGTCTTCTCGACCGACGCCTGGACGGCGTCGAAGTCGATCGGGGACATCGACCGCAGGTCCAGGACCTCGATGGACTTGCCCTCCTCCTGGGCGGCCGCGGCCGCTTCGAGGCAGACCTTCACCATCGGGCCGTACGCGACGAGGGTGAGGTCCGAGCCCTCCCGTACCGTCGCGGCCTTGTGCAGCGGTCCGGGGATGAGGTCCGTCTCGACGTCGCCCTTGTCCCAGTAGCGCCGCTTCGGCTCGAAGAAGATGATCGGGTCGTCACTCTGGACGGCCTGCTGCATCATCCAGTAGGCGTCCGATGCATTGGACGGCGAGACCACCTTCAGCCCCGCGACATGTGCGAACAGGGCCTCGGGTGACTCGCTGTGGTGCTCGACGGCGCCGATGCCGCCGCCGTACGGGATCCGGACGACGACCGGCAGTTTGATCTTGCCGAGCGCTCGGGCGTGCATCTTCGCGAGCTGCGTGACGATCTGGTCGTACGCCGGGAAGACGAAGCCGTCGAACTGGATCTCCACGATCGGCCGGTAGCCGCGCAGGGCCAGACCGATCGCCGTGCCGACGATGCCGGACTCGGCGAGCGGGGTGTCGATGACCCGGTCCTCGCCGAAGTCCTTCTGGAGCCCGTCGGTGATCCGGAAGACTCCGCCCAGCTTGCCGACGTCCTCACCCATGATGAGGACCTTGGGGTCGGTGTCGAGGGCCTTGCGCAGCGACTCGTTGAGCGCCTTCGCAAGGGACATCTTCTGGGTGGCCATGACTAGTTGCCCTCCTCGGCGAACGAAGCCTGGTAGGCGGCGAACTGGGCGCGCTCCTCGTCGACGAGCGGGTTCCCGTCGGCGTAGGCGTGGTCGAAGATCGCCATCCGGTCCGGGTCGGGCATGGCCCGTACCGCTTCGCGGACCCGCTTGCCGAGGGCTTCGCTCTCCTCGTCCAGCGCGGTGAAGAACGCCTCGTCGGCGAGTTCCTGCTTCTCCAGGTACGTACGCAGCCGCAGGATCGGGTCCTTGGCCTCCCAGGCGACGCGCTCCTCGTCCGCCCGGTACTTCGTCGGGTCGTCGGAGGTGGTGTGCGCGCCCATCCGGTAGGTGAACGCCTCGACGAGGGTGGGACCCTCGCCGCGGCGGGCCCGCTCCAGCGCCGACTTGGTGACGGCCAGGCAGGCCAGTACGTCGTTGCCGTCGACCCGGACGCCGGGGAAGCCGAAGCCCTGTGCGCGCTGGTAGAGCGGCACCCGGGTCTGCTTCTCGGTCGGCTCGGAGATCGCCCACTGGTTGTTCTGGCAGAAGAACACCACGGGCGCGTTGTAGACCGCGGAGAAAGTGAACGCCTCGGCGACGTCGCCCTGGCTGGAGGCCCCGTCACCGAAGTACGCGATCACGGCCGAGTCCGCGCCGTCCTTGGCGACGCCCATGGCGTAGCCGGTGGCGTGCAGGGTCTGCGAGCCGATGACGATCGTGTACAGGTGGAAGTTGTTGGTGTTCGGGTCCCAGCCGCCGTGGTTCACACCGCGGAACATCCCGAGCAGATTGGTCGGGTCGACCCCGCGGCACCAGGCGACGCCGTGCTCACGGTAGGTCGGGAACACATAGTCGTCGTCGCGCAGCGCCCGGCCGGAGCCGATCTGGGCGGCCTCCTGGCCGAGCAGCGAGGCCCACAGGCCCAGCTCGCCCTGACGCTGCAGCGCGGTGGCCTCGGCGTCGAAGCGGCGGGTCAGGACCATGTCCCGGTACAGACCGCGCAGCTCGTCCGCGGTCAGGTCGATCGTGTAGTCCGGGTGCTCCACCCGCTCGCCCTCGGGCGTCAGCAGTTGTACGAGCTCGGGCTCGGAAGTCTGTGGCGTCTTCGCGGCGCTGGTCCGCTTGCTGCTGCGTCGCGGTTTGCGCGCGGCAGTGCTCTCCACGGTCACGTGCGTGCTCCTCCGTCGGTCCGGCCCCCGGGGTCTGCCGGGAGACCAGTGCGGCTCGCCTGTGTCCGTACCCGTGCACGGGGTGGGTGCCGCTCGGCCGGGAACAGGCGTGACAGGTGCCCCGGCGAGCGTCCTGTCAAAGGCACGTTACCCAGTGCGTCGCACAACTGCGAAACCCTATCTGACCTGCGATTTTGCTTGGATTTCCAAGTAAATCGAAAAAGTCGGGAACTTTCGCTGGTCACAGCACTGGTAACAGCCTTGCAGGCCGCCGGAACAACGGCACGTTATCCCGCCGTTCAGCAGCAGGGAAGAGGGGAGTGTGTGAGACTGCATTTGTGCGCGAAGAAGGAAAAATCACCGTATTTCTACTGGACGACCACGAGGTCGTCCGCCGTGGAGTGCACGAATTGCTCGCGGTCGAGGACGACATCGAGGTCGTCGGCGAGGCGGGCACGGCGGCGGACGCGCTGCTCCGGATCCCCGCCACCCGGCCCGATGTGGCGGTGCTCGACGTGCGGCTGCCGGACGGCAGCGGGGTGGAGGTCTGCCGGGAGATCCGCTCCAAGGACGAGAGCATCAAATGCCTGATGCTGACCTCGTACGCCGACGACGAGGCCCTCTTCGACGCGATCATGGCGGGCGCGTCGGGATACGTACTGAAGGCGATCCGCGGCAATGAGCTGCTGGCCGCGGTACGGGACGTGGCGGCCGGAAAGTCCCTGCTCGACCCTGTCGCGACCGCGCGCGTGCTGGAGCGGCTGCGCGAGGGCAAGGAGGCCCGGGGCGACGACAAGCTGTCCGCCCTCACCGACCAGGAACGCCGCATCCTCGATCTGATCGGCGAGGGCCTGACGAACCGGGTGATCGGCGAACGGCTGCATCTCGCCGAGAAGACGATCAAGAATTATGTCTCCAGCCTGCTGTCCAAGCTGGGCATGGAGCGGCGCTCGCAGGCCGCCGCCTATGTGGCGCGGCTGCAGGCGGAGCAGCGCTGAGCCGCGCGGGCGGGGCTTCGCGAGGGGATTTGCGGGTTTCGGGACCTTGGTCCCCGATCACCGGGGCCCGCGGCCTCTTTCTGCGCCCGTCGAGGTACCGGAAAGTGGACCCATGTCCTCTGCGGAACCCCGAGCGATGGATGCCCAAGTGATGGAAGTCCGAGCGATCGAGCTGATCCGCCGGGTGCGGTACGGCCGGCTGGCGACCACCCGTCGGGCTCTCCCGTTCCTGGCGGTGGCCCGCCATGTCGTGATCGACGGGCGTGTGGTCCTGCGAATGCACAGCGGTCTCGGGCACCACGAGTCGTGCGACGGCACCGTCGTCGCGTACGGAGTGGACAACTTCGACGCGGCGGCCACCGGCGAGAGCGCCGGCGAGGACAGCGGCGCTCTGTGGTCGGTGCAGTTCACCGGACCCGCCGAGGTCGTGCACCCCACGGAGGAGCAGCGCACGCGCTTCGGTGCGGCGCCGCTGCAGGTCAACGGCGAACCCTTCGAGCCGGTCTATCTCCGCCTCGACACGCACTTCGTCACCATGCACACTCTGGACTTCCACGCAAGTCAACCGAGCCACCACACAGCGTGATCTAACATTTGGTGAGTGCCGCGCTCATCTGTAACCCTCCCGCCTGTTCCGCCGGTCGGCGAGGTGCTGCGCCGCTATCCGAACGCCGGTGAGCCCCTCACCTGCAAGCCCATCACCCTGGGCCTCCTCAACCACGGCTACCGCGTCTCCACCACCCGCGGCTCGTACTTCCTCAAGCACCACCTCGACGACTCCACCGGCGACCGCGCGACGATCGTCCGCCAGCACCGCGCCACCCAGCGGCTGCAGTCGCTCGGGGTGCCCGTCGCCCCGCCCGTCGAGGACACGAAGGGCGACACGGTCACGGAGATCGGCGGCCGGTGCTACGCCCTGCATCCCTGGGTCGACGGACTGCACCGGGTCGGCGCCCAGCTGACCACCGCCCAGTCGCAGCGGCTCGGGGCGCTTCTCGGAGCCGTACACACCGGGCTCGCGCAGGTGATGGAGAGGGGGGTGGCCCAGGTGCGCGGACATGCCGGCCCGGACGCCGCCGACACGTTCGCCCTGATCGACGATCTGCTGGCCGCGGCGCGCGGCCGGCGCCCCCGGGACGCCTTCGACGAGCTGGCCGAACACCGCCTCGTCGAGCGCCGCGCCCTGCTGGAGCAGTACGCCGACCACCGGCCGCCCACCCCCGACATCCCGGCGACCGGCTGGGTGCACGGCGACTTCCACCCGCTGAACGTGCTGTACCGGGACGAGGACCCGGTGGCGATCATCGACTGGGACCGGCTGGGGGTTCAGCCGCGCGCCGAGGAGGCGGTGAGGGCCGCGGTGATCTTCTTCGTACAGCCGACCGGGAAGCTGGAACTGGAGAAGGTACGGGCGTACGCGCGGGCCTACCGGCGGGCAGCCGGGGCGAGCGCCGCCGAACTCGCCGCCGCGGTGCACCGGGTGTGGTGGGAGCGGCTCAACGACTTCTGGATACTGCACTGGCGGTACCGCCTGCACGACCGAAGGGCCGACCCGCAGTTTCCTGCGGTGTCGGCCCTGGCGGTCTGGTGGACGCGGGAGTACGAGACGGTGCGCGAGGCCTTCACCGAGTGAGGGCCCCGGCACATCAGGGAGTGGTGCCCGCGGCGGTTCCCGCCGTTCCGTTGACACCGGTGGTGGTCCCGCCGTCGCCGGCCGTGCCCCCGTCGGTCGTCGTACCACCGTCGGTCGTCGTACCACCGTCGGTCGTCGTGCCCCCGTCGGTCGTCGTACCACCGTCCGTGCTCGTACCGCCGTCGGTCGTCGTGCCGCCACCGGTGGTGCCGGTGTCCGGCGGGGTGGTCGTCTCGGACGGGGCCTCGGACGGTTTGCTGGGCGTGGTGGACGGGGAGGTGGACGGCTGCCAGCTCGGCTGCTGCTCCCCGCCGGTTGTTTCGTCCTGCGGCGGGACCACCTTCGTGTCCTCGTCGCTGGGCGCCTCCGAACTCTTCGTCGGCGCCGGGGTGCTGGAGGTCGTGGTCGGCGTCTTTCTGTGGTTGTTGTCGCCGGTGTTCGCCGCGTTGACCGCGATGGCGACACCGGCCCCGATCGCGATCAGCGCGAGGACGACGAACAGCCAGAGCTTGCCGCGTCCGCCGTCGCCCCCGTGACCGCCGTCGTATCCGCCGTCGTCCGGGTTCATCGGCGGCAGGATCGGGCCCTGCGAGGTGTCCCCGTGCTGCGGGTGCCCCATCGCCATCGTGCCGCCCGCCATGCCCATGGCGGGGGTGTGGCCCCCCTCGTGCACGGCGACCGGGCCGGTGTTCCAGGTACCCGTGTGACCGCCCTGCACCTGAAGCATCTGCAGGCTGTACTGAACCAGCCCGCGCATCTCCTCGGCGCTCTGGAACCGGTCGTCCGGGTCCTTCGCGAGCGAACGCATGACGAGCCCGTCCAGCTCCGGCGGCACCATGTCCGCGACCTCGGACGGCGGGACCGGGATGTCCTGGACGTGCTGGTAGACGACGGACAGCGGCGTCTCACCCGTGAACGGAGGCCGCAGAGCGAGGAGTTCGTACAGCAGACAGCCGGTGGCGTACAGATCGGAGCGGTGGTCGACGGCCTTGCCGAGTGCCTGCTCGGGGGAGAGGTACTGCGGCGTTCCCATGACCATGCCGGTCTGGGTCATCGTCGACTGCGCGCCGTGCAGCGCACGGGCGATGCCGAAGTCCATCACCTTGACCGCACCGGAGTGCGTGATGATCACGTTCGCCGGCTTGATGTCGCGGTGCACGATGCCGTGCTGATGGGAGTAGGCGAGGGCCTCCAGCACGCCCGAGACGATGATCAGCGCCTGCTCCGGCGGCGGGGCCTCGGCATTGAGCAGCAGGTCACGGATGGTGCGGCCCTCGACGAGCTCCATCACGATGTACGGGACGGTCTGGCCACCCACGACGTCCTCGCCGGAGTCGTACACCGCGACGATCGCGTGGTGGTTGAGGCCCGCGACCGACTGTGCCTCACGAGTGAACCGGGCCTTGGAGACCGGGTCCTCGGCGAGATCGGAACGCAGGAGCTTCACTGCCACCGTACGTCCGAGCCGGACGTCCTCGGCCGCGAACACCTCGGCCATGCCGCCCCGGCCGAGCCGGTGCGTCATCCGATAACGTCCGTCACCGACCACACCGCCGATGCCCCAGGAGTCGGCCGCATCCGAAACTCCGCCGCCGTTTGCTTCGGGTCCGGGTGCCATCAGTCCTCGCCGTCGTATCTGTCCGCGCGTCCGCGCGTTCTCACGGTGTCTTGCATGCCTTGCTGCATTGCCACGTCACGCTACAGCCTCTGTCGGACACCCCGTTTCGAGAGGGACGGGCCATCCAACCGGCTGCCGCACCGCTCACGCAAATTCCATGCGGTTCCTGTAACGCTTCCGAGACGCTTCTTGTGCATAGGGTCACGGAACGGGTACCCGGCTTGACGTGACGTACCCCTCGGGCAGACTTGGCGCGTAATAGGGATCTTCGCGTGAGACGCGCGCCTAGGGGGAGCAAGTCATGAGCCAGGACGGCGCACACGGTGCCCAGGGTCGCTACGCGGGCGGTTCGGTCGCCGGTGGCCGTTACCAGCTCCGCGACCTGCTCGGCGAAGGCGGAATGGCGTCCGTATATCTGGCGTACGACTCCGCGCTCGACCGCCAGGTGGCGATCAAGACGCTGCACACGGAGCTGGGGCGCGAGCAGTCCTTCCGTGAGCGGTTCCGGCGCGAGGCGCAGGCTGTTGCCAAGCTGCAGCACACCAACATCGTCTCGGTCTTCGACACCGGCGAGGACGAGCTCGGCGGCGCGCTGATGCCGTACATCGTCATGGAGTACGTGGAAGGGGAGCCGCTCGGCTCCGTACTCCAGGCGGACATCCGTAACTACGGTGCGATGCCGGCCGAAAAGGCGCTCAAGGTGACCGGCGACGTGCTGGCCGCGCTGGACACCAGTCACGAAATGGGCCTGGTCCACCGCGACATCAAGCCCGGCAACGTCATGGTGACCAAGCGCGGTGTCGTGAAGGTCATGGACTTCGGCATCGCCCGCGCCATGCAGTCGGGCGTCACGTCGATGACGCAGACCGGCATGGTCGTCGGCACCCCCCAGTACCTCTCTCCCGAACAGGCCCTCGGCCGTGGCGTGGACGCGCGCTCCGACCTGTACTCGGTCGGCATCATGCTGTTCCAGCTGCTGACCGGCCGGATCCCGTTCGACGCGGACTCCCCGCTCGCCATCGCGTACGCACACGTCCAGGAGGAGCCGGTCGCGCCGTCCTCCATCAACCGGTCGATCACCCCGGCGATGGACGCGCTGGTGGCCCGCGCGCTGAAGAAGAATCCGAACGAGCGCTTCCCCAGCGCGGCGGCGATGCAGGACGAGATCACGCGCGTGCTGAACGCGGGCGGCCGGACCGGCGCCCCGGTGATCGTCGGCGGCGGCGCACCGGCGAACAGCGGCTCGGGCGTCGGCTCGGCGGTCTTCCCGCCGGTCGACCAGTCCACACCTGCGCCGCAGAGCGTGCAGATGCCGTACCAGCCGCAGCAGTACCAGCAGCAGCCCGGCCCGTACGGCCCGCCGACACCAACCCCTGCCCATTCCCCGTCGTACGGCTACCCGCAGGCGAACCAGGCGTACGGGACCCCGACTCCGGTGCAGCATCAGTACCGGACACCGGCGCCGTACGACATCGCCCCGCAGCCGGTGGGTGGTGGCGGTTCCGGCAGCGGTGGTGGCAGCAAGCGGAACATGCCCGTGATCGTGGGCTCGATCGTGGTTGCGCTGATCGCGATCGGCGGGCTGATCACGGTGCTGTCGCTGAGGGACGACCCGGGCTCGGACTCGGGCAACGGCGGCGACCCGAGCAGCTCGACAGTGGCCGGCGAGCACAAGGATCCGGAGCGGAACCGGACGATGAAGACCGAGGACTGCACGGACGCCATGGAGGACAACGACGACCCGAACAAGGTCGACGCGCCGAGCTTCCTGTACAAGGACATCGTCTCCGCGAAGGAATGCGCCCTGGCCGCGGGCTGGACGATCAAGACGATCGAGGTCGCCGGGAACACCTATGCCGAGGACCAGATCATCGACCAGTTCCCCTCTGCGGGTACCGCCATCCCCGAGAAGGGCGCCCACTTCGAGCTGCGCATCTCCACCGGCGACCCGGCCTGAGCAAGCCGGTAGCGCTGTTCGGCGGTAGCCCGTTCAGCGGTACCGCTGCTCGACGGCAGCGCTGTTCGTACGGAAGTGACAGCCCGGCACGCGTGAGGTGTGCCGGGCCGGTTCGCCTTCTGTTCCACCGGATGCCGGACATATCGGTACATGTGACGCTGGCCTCATGGCTTCAGGACTCCTCCCCCCATGGGCTTCGAGGTGCCTGGCCTGCCTGGTGATAGCGACGGGGGCGGCGCTAGGGCCGGTGCAGGGTCAGGCGCGCGCGGATCAGCGCGAAACCGGCTGGACGCCGGGGTCGACACGCAGGCCGACCAGCCCATCGGCAGCCGCCCCGGCGGCCCCCGAGACCCCCACGACTCCCCCCTCCTCTCCGTCCACCGGGCCGTCCGCCGACTCCCCGGCCGAGCCGGCCGCCGCTCCCCCGGCCGATCCGCCGGCCGCCCCTTCGGCCGATACCCCCATAGCCCCACCGGCCGAGCGGCCCATCGCCCCTTCGGCCGAACCGCCGTCGAAACCTCCTAATCGGGCGACTGCGACCCCGTCCGACAGCGCCCCGGCCACCCCCTCCGCCCCGGCGTCGCCGTCCGCTTCCGACCGGCCCTCGCCCTCGCCGTCCGCTTCCGACTCCCGCTCGCCATCGCCCTCAGCTTCCGACTCCCACTCGCCATCGCCCTCAGCTTCCGACTCCCACTCGCCCTCCGCTTCCGACCGGCCCTCACCCTCGCCGTCCGCCGGCTGGTCCACCCGACGGCCCGCGCACCCAAAGGCGCAGCCCCCGCTGGCCGGGCGAGAGGCCGGGGAAGGGCGGCTGCGGCCCGGGCGGCCGTTCTCCACGCAGGAGCTCGCGAAACGGGACGACTCTTTCGAGCAGTCCGACCAGTTGCCTGCCGCGACGGCCCCGGCGGTACCGCCCTCGGCGACGATCACGGCGACAACCACGGTCAGCGGCTCCCCGGTGCCGGGCCGGTTCGCGCCGCAGGGCCTCGAACAGCCCGCCGCGCGGCAGGTACAGCTGGTGTCGCTGGGCACCGGAATCGCCCTGATAGGGCTGGGTCTGGGCTTCCTCGGACTCCGTCTGCGCCGTACGAACTGAACGGCTCAGGGGGCTTGCACCGATCGACATACTCGGTATACATACTGAGTATGTCGATCCGCCATGGGCTCCTGGCCCTCCTGGAGCGCGGGCCTCGCTACGGCTCCCAGCTCCGCACCGAATTCGAGTCGCGCACCGGCTCCACCTGGCCCCTGAACGTCGGCCAGGTGTACACAACACTCAGCAGGCTGGAACGCGACGGCCTGGTCATCCAGGACGGCGAGGACGACCAGGGCCACGCCCTCTACTCGATCACCGACGACGGGCGCACCGAGCTGCGGAACTGGTTCGAGACACCCGTCGACCGCAGCAGCCCGCCCCGCGACGAGCTGGCGATCAAGCTCGCCATGGCGGTCGGCGCGCCCGGAGTCGACATCCGGGCCGTCATCCAGTCCCAGCGCCACCACACGGTGAGAGCGATGCAGGACTACACCCGGCTGAAGGCGCAGGCCCTCGCCGACGTCCCGGGCAACCGCGACGAGGTGGCCTGGCTGCTCGTGCTGGAACAGCTGATCTTCCAGGCCGAGGCCGAGGCCCGCTGGCTGGACCACTGCGAGTCGCGGCTGGTCCGTCTCGCCGAGGCCGCTGCCACGGATCCGGAACCAGAGGCGCGTACGGCCAACCATGCCCAGGCGCGCACGCCTGCCCGCCCGCGTACACGGCGCTGATCACTCGCGTACGCAGCACCGGCTGTTCTCGATCGCGGCGCTTGCCCGCCCGCATGCGGCGCCGGCCGCCTTCTGCCACGTCGCAGGCCGCCCGCGTACCCGGATTTGACCACAGACCATTCCTGAGGGGGAACCACTCACCATGTCCTCGCACGACCCGTCCGCAACCCCGTCGCCCCGGCTGTCCGCCGCGCCCCTGCCGGTCGACGCTCCCGTGCTCGAACTCCGCGCCCTCACCCGTACCCACGGAACCGGCATCGCCGAGGTGCACGCCCTGCGCGGCATCAACCTCTCGGTGCACACCGGTGAACTCGTGGCCGTGATGGGCCCGTCCGGCTCCGGCAAGTCCACCCTGCTCACCCTGGCCGGTGGTCTCGACACCGCGACCGGCGGCCAGGTGATCATCGAGGGGCAGGACATCTCCGCCCTCGGCCGCAAGGGCGTCGCGGCCCTGCGCCGACGCAGCGTCGGCTATGTCTTCCAGGACTACAACCTGATCCCGGCGCTGACCGCGGCCGAGAACATCGCCCTGCCGCGCGAGCTCGACGGGGTCTCCGTGCGCAAGGCGCGCAAGGAGGCGCGGGCCGCGCTGGAGGAGATGAACCTCCTGCAGATCGCCGACCGGTTCCCCGACGAGATGTCCGGCGGCCAGCAGCAGCGGGTCGCGATCGCCCGCGCGCTGGTGGGGGACCGGCGCCTGGTGCTCGCCGACGAACCGACCGGGGCACTCGACTCCGAGACCGGTGAGGCCGTCCTCGCCCTGCTGCGCAATCGGTGCGACCAGGGTGCGGCCGGGGTGATGGTGACGCACGAGCCGCGGTACGCCGCCTGGGCGGACCGGGTCGTGTTCCTCCGGGACGGCTCGATCGTCGACCAGACACTGACCGCCGGTGCCGACTCGCTGCTCGCCGCCGAGGGCGCCAAGTGAGCGTGTTCACGGGCTGGCGTGCCGCCCTCAGGATCGCCCGGCGCGACGCGATGCGGGCCAAGGGCCGCAGCGCACTGGTCGTCGCGATGATCGCACTGCCGGTGCTCGGGGTGACGGCCGCCGATGTGACGTACCGCAGTGTGGAGCCGACCCGGGCCGAGAAGCTGACGGCCTCGATGGGCTCCGCGGACGCGCTGTTCAGCGATCCGGGGATGGGGGCAGGTGCGATCCAGCAGATGCCCGACGGGCAGTCGTACAGCCCGGCTTCGGAGGACAGCGCGGGGCCGGGCGACGAACCCGTTCCGCCGATCGACATAAGAACCGCGCTTCCCAAAGGTGCGCACGCGATCAGCCTTCAGTCCGTCCCGGCCACCGTCACCACCAAGTACGGCATCACCACCGCCGACATCGTCGAGTTCCGGACGTCGGACCCGATGGCCCGCGGCAAGGTCGCCCTCGTGCGGGGCGCCTTCCCGCACGGCGACGGCGAGATGGCTGCCACGGAGCCCTTCCTGACGAAGTCGGGGCTGCACGTCGGTTCGCGCACCACTCTGCACGGAGCCGAACGCACGTACACCATCACCGGTGTCGTCGAACAGCCCGACGACCTCAAGTCCGCGGCGCTGTACGCCGAGCCGGGGGCGGTCATCGCCCCGTGGACGAACACGGCGAAGCACGACAAGAAGGTGCTGCCGCCGAACGCCGACTCCAAGGAGTGGCTGGTCAAGGGAGCCGAAGGGGCCGGCGTGAGCTGGTCCGACGTGCTCGCCGCCAACGCTCAGGGTGTCCTCGTCGTGTCCCGGCAGGTCGTCATCGACCCGCCGCCGGACTCCGAGGTCCCGATGGCCCGGTCCATGAGCGGCAGCTCGTACGGCGGTTCCGAGGAACTCAGCGCGGCACTGATCACCGTGGTGGCCATGGCCGTCCTGGAGCTCGTGCTGCTCGCCGGACCGGCCTTCGCGGTCGGCGCCCGCCGCTCCCGCCGCCAGCTCGGACTCGTCGGTACGTGCGGTGGCGACCGGCGCCATGTCCGGGCCGTGGTCCTCTCCGGTGGGCTGGTGCTCGGCGGCGTCGGTGCCGTGGCCGGTGTCGCGGCCGGATTCGCGCTCACGGCGGTGTTCCGCCCGATGATCGAGGGCTGGGCCGGACACCGCTTCGGATCGCTGGCCGTGCACCCGTCGGAGCTGCTGATCATCGCCGTGATCGGCCTGGTCACCGGTCTGCTGGCAGCCCTCGTACCCGCGATCGTGGCGAGCCGGCAGTCCGTGCTGGAGTCGCTCAGCGGCCGCCGCGGCATCCGCCGCAGCTCCCGGGTACTGCCGGTGCTGGGCTCCATCACCCTGCTGATCGGCATCGCGGTCTCGGTCTACGGCGGCACCAGCGGCAACTCGACACTGGTCGCCGGCGGATCGGTCGTCGCCGAACTCGGCCTGCTCGGCTGCATCCCGGTGATCGTCGGATTCCTCGGACGACTCGGCCGCAGGCTGCCGCTCTCCCCGCGGATGGCGTTGCGCGACGCGGCCCGCAACCGGGGACGTACGGCCCCCGCGGTCGCGGCCGTGATGGCAGCCGTCGCGGGTTCGGTGGCCATCGCCACCTACATGTCCAGCGGCCAGGCCGAATCGGAGTTCGAGTACACGGCGAACCTCACCCCGGGCACGGTCGCGCTCATCGCCTCCGACGGCAAGGCGGTCGACCGGCTCCCGCTCGCCCGCTCCGCCGTCGAACGCAACCTCGCCGTCACCGGTGGACACGCCGAAGTCGGCCGGGTCTGGGCGGGCAGCGACTGCAACGTCTACTACGAGGAGGAGAACGGCTGCGGCTCGGTCGAGCTGATCAAGCCCGCCGGCAAGGGCCACTCCTGCCCGCTCGTCGGCAAGGGCGCGAAAAAACTCGCCGCGAGTCTCTCCGCCGAAGAGCACAGGAAGCTGATGCGGTCCCCCGCCTGCCTGGACGAGTTGATGTACGCGAGCCCGTTCATCGGCCTGGCGGACGGCGTCATCCTGGGCGACGCCAAGTTTCTCTCCACCTATGTGAAGCTCCAGGACCCCGCGGCCGCCAAGGCCCTGGCCGCCGGCACCCCCGTGCTGCTCAACCCGGCGTACGCGAAGAACGGCGAGGTCATCCTCAAAGCCGTCCACAAGTACAACGACCGCGACAAGAAGAACCGCAAGCTGCACCCGGGCAAGGCCGAAACCCGCACCGACCGGCTGAAGGTGTATCAGGCACCCGAGCAGTACGCCACCACACCCGGGGTTCGCATGATCCTGCCCCTGCAGACGGCGAAACAGCTCGGTCTGCACACCGAGATGTACGGCAGTGTCTACGCGGTCGCCCATGAGCCGACGGACAGCGAGGACCAGCGGGTCTCGGCAGCGGTCGAAGTGGCCGGCGGCGGGATCTATCTCCAGTCGGAGAGGGGTCCGTCCGGGCGGCAGGACACGATCCTGCTGTTCCTCTCCCTGTTCGCCGGAGTGGTGACCCTGGGCGCGGCCGCGATCGCGACCGGTCTCGCCAAGGCCGACGCGGAGGCGGACCTCACCACGCTCAGCGCGGTGGGCGCACCCCCACGCGTACGGCGCACCCTCTCCGGCTTCCAGTGCCTGGTCGTCGCGCTCACCGGCGTCCTGCTCGGCACGGCAGCCGGTCTGGTGCCCGCGGTGGCGCTCCGGCTCATCGATCTGCGTGAGGCCGTGAAGAACATGCGGGTGCAGCCGATGGAGTCCGCCTACACGCCGATCGTGCTGCCGTGGGCGACGATCGGGTTGCTGGCCGTGGTGGTGCCACTGCTGGCCGGGCTGGGTGCGGCGGCGTTCACCCGCTCACGGCAGACCGTGGCGCGCCGGGCCGGGTGACGCGCGGCCGGACACCGCGGTCGAAGGCTGATTGCGGGGCTGACCGGGCGGTTTCGTTGCCCCCGAGAATGGTGGATCAACCGTAATCGGGGGCACCACCCTGTTGAACAGCACGTGTGCGAGACAATGGCGGCATGGAGATGCCGAGGAATGAACGGTCGCACGAGCACCCCCAAGTCCTCGTAGTGGGACAGGACGGCATGGCGATCGGCGGCGGCGGTGGCACTGACGACGAATCGCGTGAGGTCCCGGTGACAGAAATGGTCGAACAGCCCGCGAAGGTCATGCGCATCGGCAGCATGATCAAGCAGCTCCTGGAAGAGGTCAGGGCGGCTCCTCTCGACGAGGCGAGCCGGGTCCGGCTCAAGGAGATCCACGCAAGCTCCGTCAAGGAGCTGGAGGACGGCCTCGCGCCGGAGCTGGTGGAGGAGCTCGAACGACTCTCCCTGCCGTTCACGGAGGAGTCGGTCCCTTCCGAAGCGGAACTCCGGATTGCACAGGCCCAGTTGGTGGGCTGGCTGGAGGGTCTCTTCCACGGCATCCAGACCGCACTGTTCGCCCAGCAGATGGCGGCCCGCGCGCAGTTGGAACAGATGCGCCGTGCGCTTCCGCCGGGCAGCGGTCACGAGGACGACGACGGCTCGGACCCGCACGGAGCGATCCGATCGGGCCCGTACCTGTAAGGGCCGTACGCCGGCCTTTCCGCACCTCAATCTCATCCACGTACATACCGACAGCGGGCCCGGCACACAGAAGCGTGTGCCGGGCCCGCTGTGTCTCCGGCTGCGTTCAGGCCGCAGCCGGCGTGCGCAGGAGCACCTTGCCGATGTGGGTGCTGGACTCCAGCACCCGGTGGGCCTCCGCGGCGTCCGACATCGGCAGCGTACGGTCCACGATCGGCCGGACCACGCCACTGCCGATCAGCGGCCACACATGCTCGCGCACGGCGGCGACGATGGCGGCCTTCTCGGCGAGCGGACGGCCGCGCAGGGACGTTGCGGTGATCGCGGCGCGCTTGTTCAGCAGAGCGCCCAGATTGAGATCGCCGTTGACGCCACCTTGCAGGCCGATGATGGCGAGCCTGCCGTTGACGGCGAGCGCCTTCACATTCCGGTCCAGGTACTTCGCACCGACGATGTCGAGGATGACGTCCGCGCCCGCCCCGTCCGTCGCCTTGCTCAGCTCCTCGACGAAATCCTGCTCCCGGTAGTCGATCAGGATGTCGGCTCCGAGCTCCGCGCACCGCGCCAGCTTCTCGGGACCGCCCGCAGTCACCGCGACCCGTGCGCCCACGGCCTTGGCGAGCTGGATCGCCATCGTGCCGATACCGCTGGAGCCACCGTGCACCAACAGCGTCTCGCCGGGGCGCAGATGGGCCACCATGAACACGTTCGACCAGACCGTGGCCGTCACCTCGGGCAGCGCCGCGGCCATCACGGGATCGACGCCGTCCGGTACGGGCAGCAGCTGCCCGGCAGGCACGGCGACCTTCTCCGCGTACCCGCCGCCCGCGAGCAGCGCACACACCTCGTCGCCGACCGACCAGCCGGTGACGCCGGGGCCGACCTCCGTGATCCGGCCGGCGCACTCCAGACCGGGATACGGGGACGCGCCGGGCGGTGGGCTGTAGAAGCCCTGCCGCTGCAGAACATCGGCGCGGTTGACCGCGCTGGACACGACCTCGACGAGGACCTCGCCCTCGCCGGGTACGGGATCGGGGACCTCGGCCCATACGAGCGCCTCGGGGCCACCGGGTGCGGGGATTGTGATCGCATGCATGGCGGCGAGGCTACTCCGTGGCGGCGGCGCGACGGGTAGGCGGCGGGGTTACGACGCGTCGCGGTCGCCTGCCGTCCGAGGCGGACGACACGTTGCCCGCCTCCGTCCGAAGCACGCGCGACTCACCGCAGGCGAGTCACCGCAGGCTGTCACACCCCTTGCTGGCGCGGCGTAGTCAGTGGCGAGGCGCCGCCCGAGACACGCACAATCGTGATCAGGCGGTCCGTCAACTGCAGCGGGCCGGCCGCCGGATCGTCGTAACCGATCAGCCGGTGGCCGCGCAGCACACTCACGACCAGATCGTCGGTCTCCCGGACGCTCTTGCCGACCTCCGCCTTTATCACCGGCCGTTCGACAAGATCGAGGCCGGTGCCCTGCTGGATGAGATCCTCCATCACCGTGCCCGCACTGGGACTGAGGACGGAGAGGCCGAGCAGCCGGCCTGCCGCACTGGCGCTGGTGATCACGGCGTCGGCGCCGGACTGCCGCAGCAGCGGAGCGTTCTCCTCCTCGCGGACCGCAGCGACGATCTTCGCGCCGCGATTGAGCTGCCGCGCGGTCAGCGTGACCAGCACCGCCGTGTCGTCGCGCTGGGTGGCGATGATGATCTGCCGCGCCTTCTGGATCTCGGCCCGCAACAGCACATCGCTGCGCGTCGCATCGCCGACGACACCCACGAACCCTTCGGCGTTGGCGGACTCGATCACCTTGGTCGCCGGGTCGACGATCACGATCTGTTCCTTCTTCAGCCCGGTGGCACAGAGCGTCTGGATCGCCGACCGGCCCTTGGTGCCGAAGCCGACGACAACTGTGTGGTCACGCAAGTTGGTTCTCCAACGGTTCAGCCGGAAGTCCTCCCGGGTCCGCTCCGTCAGGACCTCCAGGGTGGTGCCGACCAGAATGATCAGGAAGAGCACGCGCAGCGGTGTCACGAGCAGCACATTGGTCAGCCGTGCGCTGTCGCTGTACGGGGTGATGTCGCCGTACCCCGTGGTGGAGAGGGTGACCGTCGAGTAGTAGACGGCGTCCAGCAGATCCACCGAGCCATCGGCGTCGTCGTGGTAGCCGGAACGGTCGAGCCAGACGATCAGCACCGTGGCGGCCAGGACCAGTATCGCCATCAACAGCCGCTTGGCGACCTGCCGGAGAGGCCGGTCGACGACTCGGCGCGGAAGCAGGATCCGGGTGGGCACGAGGTGCTCGTCGACCCGCCGGGCCATCGCGTCGTGGCCGGGAAGTTTCACGTGAAACACCCTTCCGTCCACGGCGTCGCCGAGGCCCACGGCAGATCGAGGATCTCCACCTCGGTGCCGGACCGTACCCCGCCCGGTGGTACGACGGCCAGGCCGTCGGCGGCGGCGATCCCGCGGAGCATGGCCGGGCCGTTGTAGTGCAGAGGTACGACGTGCTCGACGCCGGCACCTGCCCCGTTACCTGCCGGGCTGCCGGCGCCCTTTGCCGATCCGACCCGATGGACGACGGGGACCAAGCGGGTGTCGTGCGGGTGGCCGTGCACCTCGTCGCGTACGACGACCCGGTACGGCTCCTCCGGCGCGCGGCCGGCCAGCCCACGCAGGAGAGGCTCGGCGAGCGTGACGAGACCGGAGACGGCGGCGAGCGGATTGCCGGGCAGTCCGACGAGATACGGGCCATCGGAGGGCAGCCGGGCCAGCAGCATCGGATGGCCGGGGCGTACGGCGACGCCGTCGACCAGCAGCCCGGCACCGATCTTGGCGAGGACCGGGTGGACATGGTCGACCGGACCCGCCGCAGTGCCTCCGGTGGTGATGACAAGGTCCGCGTCTGAGGTGGTGAGGGCGTGCTGGAGAGCCTCCGCGTCGTCGCCGAGACGGCGCGGGGCGGAGACCTCGGCGCCCAGGGCCCGCAGCCAGGGTCCGATCATGGGGCCCAGAGCGTCCCGGATCAGCCCGTCGTGCGGCAGACCGGCGGTGAGCAGTTCGTCCCCGAGGACGAGGACGTCGACACGCGGGCGGGGGACCGTCACCAAGTCGTCGTATCCGGCAGCGGCGGACAGACCGAGGACAGCGGCCGTCACCAGGGTTCCGGCGGGCAGCAGTTGATCGCCGGAACGGCACTCCTGGCCGCGCGGCCGGATGTCCTGCCCGGGGACCACCTGCCGTTGTGCGTGCAACATCCCCTTGGCCTCGTCCACATGGGCGTGTTCGCTACGGATCACGGCAGTGGCATTCGCCGGGATGCGGGCGCCTGTGGCAATCCGTACGCCCTCACCGTCGGGGAGCGGGGCCGGGGCGCTGTGCCCGGCGAGGATGCCCAGCTCTCCGCTCCCGCCTTCGCTCCTGCCGAGAGCCCAGGGGCCGGGTCCGGCGACGACCCAGCCGTCCATGGCGGACGTGTCGAACGACGGCAGATCGGTGAGTGCGGCCAGGGGTTCAGCCAGCACGTGTCCGAGGGTCCGGTCGAGGGAAAGCCGCTGGGTACGGGGGGCGGCGCCGTGCCCGGCCCGCGCGGCAAGAGCACGGGCCTCACGCCAGGCGGTGGCCTGTCCGCGCCGGTCTCGAGCGGGGGCCTGACCGGAACTCCGGCCGGAATCGTGACCGGAACCGTTGGCAGGACCGTTGCCGGGCTTCCGGTCGGGGCTGTGACCGGGGCTCCGGTCATCGCTGTGCCCAGGACTGCGGTCAGAACTCCGGCGAGGACTGACCCCGGAACCACCGGCGCTGAGGCTGGGGCTGGGTCCGTGTTCGGTGCTCTGACCGGAACTGCGCCCAGCGCTCTGTTGGGGGCTCTGCACCGAGGCCCTGACCTGGGGCTGCGACTGAGCCACGAATCGAGGCTCACGCGAGGACTGCCCCGCAACCAGCGCGAGAGCCTGATCGACAGCGCGGTCCTCCTCGGCGGCATGGGCTGCCTCGGCGGCGCGGGTCTGCCCGGCGGCGCGGTCCTGCTTGGCGGCGCTGGCCACGTCGGCCGCCCGGGGCACATCGGCAGCTCGGGTCACTTCCGCTACCGGGGCTTGCTCATCGCCGTGAGCCACCCCGGCCACCCGGCCGGCCTCCGTCGAGCAGGCCCGCTCGACGGCACCGGCTTCCTTCTCGGCGCTGGTCACCCCGACCGCCCGGACCGCAGCGTCTTCCGACGGAGTAGCCGCGGCGGCATGCTCAGCCGTCGGCGGCCTGCTCCCCGGATCCGGTGGAGGCCCCGGTGCCCGTTCCGCCGCCGGGCCGCCTTCGGCATTGGGCTGGTACGCCGTCATGGCGTCTCGGCCTCGTCCGCCCAGCGGAGGGCAAGCGCGGCCGCCTTGCGAGCAGCCTCGGCCACCGCCTCGGGACCGCCCCCGCCGTTGCTCGCCTTCGCCGCCGCGTACCCGACCAGAAACGTCGTCAGGGGCGCGGCGGGCCGGGCGACACCGTGGGCGGCATCGCGGGCGAGGTCGAGCAGGACGCCGGTGTCGACGTCGAGTTCGATGCCCAGTTCGTTCTTGACTGCGGTGATCCATTCGTCCAGCACGGTCCCATGCTCTCTGATACGGGCCCGGGCCGCGGCAATGTCTTCCCAGGTGTCGCAGTCGAACGAGGCGAGCGGACCCGCCTCGACGCGGGCGAGGTCCAGTTCGTGTGTCAGCAACCGCAGCGGCAGGCCGGCCAGACCATCGTGCTCCGTGGCGAGCAGAGCCAGCTCGCGGCGGAGCGGTTCGGCGCGGTAGACCGCGACCAAGGGCTGGTCCCGGCCGTCCTGATCGACGCACAGGGCCCCGTCGCGGTCCCCGTGCCCGGCGGCGGCCAGCAGCGCCTCGACCGTGCTCTCCCCCAGGAACGGGAGGTCGGCGGAGAGTACGAGCACGCGCTCCGCACTCGTATGCCGTACCCCGGCGCCGAGTGCCGCCAACGGGCCACCGCCCTGCGGCTCTTCGCGCGTCCAGGTCACAGCGCGCGGCGTGGGCCGCCGACCGCCCACCACGACGGTGCCGGCGGCATCGGTGCAGGCCGCGAGCACCCGGTCGAGCAGTGCCCGGCCACCGACCCGAACGGCCGGTTTATCGGCACCCCCGAGGCGCTTTGCGGCCCCTCCGGCAAGAACGATGGCGTCATACGCGGTCATGCCCCGAGTATGCGTGCCATACGCCCCCGTTGAACCTCCCCGCCCTCTCCCTCCCGTCTTCCTCCTACAACGTGCGCAGCAGCAACGCCGGTTGTTCCACGCAGTCGGCCACGTATCGCAGGAATCCGCCCGCCGTGCCGCCGTCGCAGACCCGGTGGTCGAAGGTCAGCGAGAGCTGGACGACCTGGCGCACGGCCAGCTCGCCCTGGTGCACCCACGGCTTGGGCACGATCCGGCCGACACCCAGCATCGCCGCCTCGGGGTGGTTGATGATCGGCGTGGACCCGTCGACCCCGAACACCCCGTAGTTGTTCAGCGTGAACGTGCCGCCGGTCAGCTCCGCCGGCGTCAGCGTGCCCGTCCGGGCCGCCTCGGTCAGCCGACCGATCTCGGCGCCGATCGACTCCGCGTTACGGGACTGCGCATCCCGTACGACAGGGACGACCAGCCCTCGCTCCGTCTGGGCCGCGAAGCCGAGATGGACCGCGGGCAGCCGCACGATTTCCCGGGCCTCCAGATCCACCGTGGAGTTGAGCTCGGGGAACCGGGCCAGGGCCGCCGTGCAGATACGGGCCAGCAGGGCAAGCACCGACACCTTGGGGCCCGCGGTCGGACCACCGGCGCCGTTCATCGCGGCTCTGGCAGCCATCAGCTCGGTGGCATCCGCGTCGACCCAGCACGTGGCATCGGGAATTTCGCGCCGACTGCGCGCCAGCTTGTCGGCGACCGCGCCCCGTACACCGCGCAACGGAATCCGCTCCCCGGCAACCGGGGCCGACACCGGCGCCGGCCCCGAGGCAGTGGGCGACACCGGGACCGGGACCGGGATCGGCACCGACGGCACCACCGCCGTCCCGTTCACCGCAGCCCTGATCGCGGATTCGACATCGGACCGCAGAATCAGCCCGTCGCGCCCCGACCCCGTCAGCTGCCGCAGATCGAGATCGTGCTGCCGCGCCAGCCTCCGTACCAAGGGGGAGACGACCGCCACGGGCCCCGACGCCACATCGGGAACCGGCCCAGGGACCGGTTCCGGGGCCGGAGCAGAAGCCATCACAGGCACCGTGGCCGACTCCGCCGCCGGCGCTGCGGCAGCCGAAATCGCCTCGGGCCGCACCCGCCGGCGTCGCGCCGCCGGCGCCCCCGTCCCGTACCCCACCAGCACATTGCCGGACGACTCGGCCCCGGCGGCTCCCGTACTTGAGAGATCCCCGGGAAGGTCACCCTCCGTGGACCCCACAGCCACCGTCAACAACGGTGCACCGACCGGAAGTTCCGTACCCTCCTCACCGAAGCGTGCGGTCACCACGCCCCCGTACGGGCACGGCACCTCCACCATCGCCTTGGCCGTCTCGACCTCGACGACCGGCTGGTCGATGGCGACCACGTCGCCGACCTCCACCAGCCACCGGACGATCTCCGCCTCGGTCAGCCCCTCGCCGAGGTCGGGCAGCTTGAATTCGAGCACCTGCGGCATCAGCTCTCCGCCTCCCACTGCAGCCGCGCGACCGCATCGAGCACCCGGTCCACGCCCGGCAGATGGTGCCGCTCCAGCATCGGCGGCGGATACGGGATGTCGAACCCGGCGACCCGCAGCACCGGCGCCTCCAGGTGGTGGAAGCAGCGCTCGGTGATGCGAGCTGCGATCTCCCCACCGGGGCCGCCGAACCCGGACGACTCATGGACGACGACCGCTCGACCGGTACGCCGCACGGAAGCGGCGACCGTCTCGTCGTCGAACGGCACCAGCGAACGCAGGTCGACCACTTCGAGGTCCCAGCCCTCCTCGACGGCCGCCTCCGCGGCTTCCAGGCAGACCGGCAGGGACGGCCCGTACGTGATCAGCGTCGCGCTGCGCCCGGGACGGCGGATCACGGCCCGCCCGATCGGCTCGACCTCCACCGGCGCGTCCGGCGACCATGCCGCCTTCGACCAGTACAGCCGCTTCGGCTCCAGGAAGACCACCGGATCGTCGGAGGCGATCGAGGCCCGCAGCAGCCCGTATGCGTCGTCGACCGTCGCAGGCGTGACGACGTGCAGGCCCGGCGTCGCCATGTAGTAGGCCTCCGAGGAGTCGCTGTGGTGCTCGACCCCGCCGATCCCGCCGCCGTACGGCACCCGCACCGTGATCGGCAGCGGCATGGCGCCCCCGGTCCGGTTCCGCATCTTGGCGACATGGCTGATGAGCTGCTCGAACGCCGGATAGGCGAATGCGTCGAACTGCATCTCCACCACAGGCCGCAGCCCGTACATCGCCATGCCGACGGCCGCACCGAGGATGCCCGCCTCGGCCAGCGGCGTGTCCGTACAGCGGTCCTCGCCGAACTCCTTCGCCAGCCCGTCGGTGATCCGGAAGACCCCGCCGAGCGTGCCGACGTCCTCACCGAGGACGTGCACCGTCGGGTCCTCGGCCATCGAGTCACGCAGCGCACGCCCGAGAGCCTGCGCCATGGTGGCCGGCTTGGCCCTGTCCGTCTGCTCGCCGGCCATCGCCACCGTGGTCATCGGCCGTCCCCCGCACCGCTCGTACCGTCCTGGCCCTGCTCGGCGTCCAGCTCCACCCGCAGCCGGGCCGCCTGCTCCCGCAGCTGCGCGGTCTGTTCCGCATAGACATGGGCGAAGAGGTCCATCGGGTCGAGCACCGGATCGGCGTTCATCCGCTCACGCAACCCGGCCGCCATCCGCTCCGCAGCCGCGCGCGCCTCCTCGATACCGTCCTCGCCGAGCAGCCCGCGCGCGGTCAGTTCCCGCTCCAGAAGCTGGATCGGGTCGTGCGCCCGCCACGCCTCCACCTCGTTCTCGCCGCGGTAGCGCGTGGCGTCGTCAGCGTTCGTGTGCGCGTCCATCCGGTACGTCACGGCCTCGACCAGGGTCGGGCCGCCACCCGCCCGGGCCCGCGCCACCGCTTCGCCGAGCACCTGGTGCACGGCGGCCGCGTCATTGCCGTCGACCAGCCGGCCCGGCATGCCGTACCCCACCGCCTTGTGCGCCAGCGACGGCGCCGCCGTCTGCTTGGCCAGGGGTACGGAGATCGCAAATCCGTTGTTCTGCACCAGGAAGACCACCGGGGCCCGCCAGACGGCCGCGAAGTTCAGCGCCTCGTGGAAGTCGCCCTCGCTGGTCCCGCCGTCGCCGACCATGGCGAGCGCCACCACGTCGTCCCCCTTGAGCCGCGCCGCGTGGGCCAGACCCACGGCGTGCGGCAGCTGGGTGGCGAGCGGGGTGCAGAGCGGGGCGATGCGGTGCTCGCGCGGGTCGTAACCGGTGTGCCGGTCACCGCGCAGCAGGGTCAGTGCCTCGACCGGGTCGAGGCCGCGCGCCACCGCCGCGAGCGTGTCGCGGTAGCTGGGGAAGAGCCAGTCGCGCTCCTCCAGCACCAGCGCCGCAGCTATCTCGCAGGCCTCCTGTCCGGTGCTGGACGGGTAGACGGCGAGCCGGCCCTGCTTGGTGAGGGCGGTGGCCTGGGCGTTGTACCGCCGACCGCGCACCAGCTCGGCGTAGAGCCGCAGCAGCAGCTCGGGGTCTGCGTCGGCCACGGCGTCCGTACCGAGCACGCGGTACGGCTCGGGGTCCGGGAGCAGCGGCGCGGGGTCGGTGAGCGGCTTCCAGGCCGGGGGCGGCGTGGGCCGGTAGGCGGCCGCGCCGGGCAGCTCTTGGACCGTCATGACAAGCACCTCCTGGCATCGAGGGATATCGAGCAGCGTCTGGCGATATCGAGGGGTCGCCCGATATCGAGGGGTGGCTGAATACGTCGAAATGTCGAGCACTGGCCGAGGCGCGGATGTGGTGTGCCTCACCTACCGATTGTTCGGTCGCGAGCGCATTTTGGCTACAGGCACCGTCAGCCTGTGGACAAACGGTTCTCCACAGCCTGGGATAGGGACAGGTCGTCCAAGGCAGGGAGGCACGGGGACATGGCAGCTGAACAAATGGCCGACGGGGTCGAGGACCCCGGCCAGGTTCCGCCCGCGCGCCCGCTCGACGCCATCGACCGCGACATCCTCCGACTGCTCCAGACGGACGGCCGTGCCTCGATACGGTCGGTGGCCGACCGCGTACATGTGTCGCGCGCCAACGCCTACGCCCGGATCAACCGGCTCATCGACGACGGAGTGATCCGCGGCTTCAGCGCGCGCGTGAACCATGAGCGGGCGGGGCAGGGCGCCTCCGCATACATCACGCTCAAGATCGTCCAGAATTCCTGGCGGACGGTTCGCGAGCAGCTCCAGGCGCTGCCAGGCGCGACGCACATCGCGCTGGTCAGCGGCGACTTCGACGTACTGCTGCTGGTGCACACCCCGGACAACCGGTCGCTGCGCGAGCTGGTCCTGACCAGGATCCAGGCCATCCCGGAGGTGCTCTCCACCCGCACGCTCCTGGTGTTCGAGGAGACCGACCTGGGCCCGGGCCCGGACCGTCCCAGCGAACTCAGCTAGCGCGGATCACGCGCAGCCGCGCCCGTGCCGCCGCCGGTCGGCGGCACGGCGGCGAGCATCGCTGGAGCGCTCAGGAAGGCAGGCGTCCGCAGGAGGGCGGCCATTGAGCAGGGTGGAGGTCCTCCCCGTCCGGCCGTGGGCGGTTCAGCGGCTGGAACGCATGCCCTCGAATGCCAGCTGAACGACCGTGTCCGCCAGCTGCTCCCCCTCGGCGCCGCCGCCCGGCAACGGCCGGTACCACTCCACCAGGGAGTTGACCATCCCGAAGAGCAGCCTCGTCGCCAGCCTTATGTCCACGTCGGAGCGGAGATCACCGTCCGCGACCGCCGCCTTCAGCAGCTCGGCCACCCGCTGGTCGAACTCGCGCCTTCGCTCCATGGCCCAGCGTTCGGCCGCCGTATTGCCCCGCACGCGCAGCAGCAGCGTGACATAGGGCAGTTCGGCTATCAGCACCTCGACAGTACGGCGAGTGACGTATTCGACCCGCTCGATCGCGCGCCCCCGACTCGCCCCCGACTCGTCGAGAATCCCGAAGAGTCCGTCCAGCGCCCGGCTGACCGCACGCCGCAGGAGCTCTTCCTTGCCCGCGACATGGTGGTAGATGGACGACTTGGAGATGCCCGCCGCCTTGGACAGGTGCTCCATGGACGTGCCGTCGTAACCGCGCTCGTTGAAGACACGGACGGCGACGGTGAGGAGAGTCTCCGGGGTGTACGTGTCCCGCTTGGCCGTGGTCATGTCCGCGATCCTCCCCTACGAGTTGTCCACAGGTTCCGTGGGCCCCCTTGTCCCGACCGATCGTTCGGTTACTCTAACTCTGTCCGCCCGTCCCTGCCCAGCTCGATGAGGAGTTGGTCCGTCATGGCCGCCGAGCTCTCCCCGCAACTGCTGTCCGAGAAGCACCGCCCCACGCTCGACCAGGCCCTCGACGCGGTCCGTACGCGCGCCTACTGGTCCCCGCATCCCGAACATCCGAAGGCGTACGGCGACGGCGGCGCCCCGGGCAGCCTGAGCGCTGCCGAAGGCAAGGCCGCGTTCGACGCCGTGCTGCACACCCGGCTCGACCTCGGCCAGCCGGGCACCGACGGCTGGACGGGCGGGGAGGTCTCTCCCTACGGTCCGGAGCTCGGCGTCGAATATCCGCATGCCGATCTGGACGTGCTGCTTCCGGCGATGCGTGCGGGGATGGCCGCCTGGCGCGAGGCGGGGCCCGAGACCAGGGCCCTGGTCTGTCTGGAGATCCTGTCGCGGATCAGCGCCCGCACCCATGAGTTCGGCCACGCCGTGATGCACACGAGCGGGCAGGCCTTCATGATGGCGTTCCAGGCGGGCGGCCCGCACGCCCAGGACCGCGGCCTGGAAGCGGTGACGTACGCGTACGAGGAGCAGATCCGCACCCCGCGGACCGCGGACTGGTCCAAGCCCCAAGGCAAGCGCGACCCGCTCCAGCTCCACAAGTCGTTCATCGCGGCGGGCCGCGGCATCGCGCTGCTGATCGGCTGCAACACCTTCCCCACGTGGAACGGCTATCCGGGCCTCTTCGCCTCCCTCGCCACCGGTAATCCCGTCCTGGTGAAGCCGCATCCGCGCGCCGTGCTTCCCCTGGCGCTCACGGTGCAGGTGGCCCGCGACGTGCTGAGTGAGGCGGGCTTCGACCCCAACCTGGTCTGTCTGGCCGCCGAGCGGCCGGGCGAGGGCATCGCCAAGACCCTGGCGGTCCGACCCGAGATCAGGATCATCGACTACACCGGATCCACCGCCTTCGGCGACTGGCTGGAGGCCAACGCCCGCCAGGCCCAGGTCTACACGGAGAAGGCCGGGGTCAACACGATCGTCGTCGACTCCACCGACGACTACCGGGGCATGCTGGCCAATCTGGCCTTCTCCCTCTCCCTGTACAGCGGCCAGATGTGCACCACCCCGCAGAACCTGCTGATCCCCCGCGACGGCATCACGACGGACGCCGGCGACAAGACGTACGACGAGGTGGTCGGTGACATCGCCGCCTCGGTCACCGGCCTGCTCGGAGACGACGCCCGGGCCAACCCACTGCTCGGTGCGCTGGTCAACCCTGAGGTGAAGGCCCGGCTGGAGGCGGCGGCCGGACTGGGCGAAATCGCCCTGGCGTCGCGTGAGGTGGCCAACCCGGAGTTCCCGGACGCGGTGGTCCGCACCCCGCTCGTCGTCAAGCTCGACGGCACCAAGCCGGACGACGAGGCGGCCTATCTCTCGGAGTGCTTCGGACCGGTCGCTTTCGCGGTCGCGGTCGACTCGACGGCGGACGCGGTGGAGCTGCTGCGCCGCACGATCCGCGACAAGGGCGCGATGACGGTCGGTGCGTACACGACCTCACCGGAGGTGGAGCGCGCGGTGGAGGACGTCTGCCTGGAAGAGTCGGCCCAGCTCTCGCTGAACCTGACGGGCGGGGTGTACGTCAACCAGACGGCGGCCTTCTCCGACTTCCACGGCTCGGGCGGCAACCCTGCGGCGAACTCCGCCCTGTGCGACGGGGCATTCGTATCGAACCGCTTCCGCATGGTGGAGGTCCGCCGCCAGGCCTAGCAAGGGGCCGCACCAGTCCTTCCGGCGCCGGGGGCGCAGGAGCAGGAGCCAGGGGGCAGGCAGAACCCCCTGGCTCCGGTGTCCCCGCCCCCTCAGACCCCGGCCTCCGGAATATCGGCGTACCGCTGCACCCACGCATGCATGGCGATGGCCGCCGCAGCCCCCGCGTTGATCGACCGCGTCGAGCCGAACTGCGCGATCGAGCAGACCATCGCCGCGTGCTTGCGGGCCTCTTCCGTCAGCCCCGGCCCTTCCTGCCCGAAGAGCAGCACACACCGGCGCGGCAGCTCGGTCCGCTCCAGCGGCACCGCCCCCGGCAGATTGTCGATCCCGATGATCGGCAGCCCCTCGGCCGCCGCCCAGGCGGTCAGATCCGCCGTGTCGGGATGGTGCCGCACATGCTGGTACCGGTCGGTGACCATCGCACCGCGCCGGTTCCAGCGCCGCCGACCCACGATGTGGATCTCCTTGGCGAGGAAGGCATTCGCGGTGCGCACCACCGACCCGATGTTGAAGTCGTGGCCCCAGTTCTCCACCGCCACATGGAAGTCGTGCCGACGCAGATCCAGATCCGCGACGATCGCCTCCCGCGTCCAGTAGCGGTACTCGTCGCCGACATTGCGACGGTCGCCGTGGGCGAGCAGCTCCGGGTCGTAGCGCTCGCCCTCGGGCCAGGGCAGCGCATGCGGCCCGACACCGATCTCCGCCCGGAATCCGTCGTCGTACTGCATCGGCTCCACGGACGGCTCACCCGCGGCAAGGGCTGCGTTCGACGGATCCTCGCTGCTGGGACTGCTGCTACTGCTGGTACGGCCGGTGCTGCCGGTATCGCTGCTCACCCGACGAGCGTATGGCCACCGCTTCCGCTGTGCTGCGGGGCCTCCTCCTCGCCGCTGCGCCGCTGCCCAGGCACCCGGTTCGCGCGCGAGAACAGCAGCTGCCGCCTGAGCGTCACCCGGCCGCCCAGCCAGACCAGGAAGACCGTCGGCAGGAAGACGGAGTCTGCGGCGATCATCGCCATCGAGAAGAAGGGCAGACCCAGCAGCAGGGCAATGCCGGCGTGCTCGCACATCATGGCGACGAGCAGGACGTTCTTGACGCGCCGGTTGAAGAGGGTGAAGGGGAAGGCAACCTGCACGATGACCGTGCCGTACGTCAGGATCATGACCATCACCCCGCTGGACGCGAGGATGTCGGACAGTTCGGGCCAGGGCGTGAAGTAGTCGAGCTTGAGCGGGTAGTACAGCGCCGTGCCGTCCTGCCACCGCGACCCCTGGATCTTGTACCAGCCCGCTGTCGCGTAGATCAGACAGACCTCGGCCATGATCACGACGAGCGTCGCGTTGTGGACGAGGTTAGCGATCACGTCGAGCAGAGTGCGCGGCTCGCTCTGCGGTGCGTAGCGGTTCACGGCCCACCAGACCCCGTGGCCGATCCACAGCACCCAGAACAGTGCCGGCAGCCACCAGGTGCCGCCGAAGCCGTCGGCGACCGAGCCCGCCACGAGAACCAGGCCGAGCCCAACCCAGAGGACCGCCCCGGCCACATTCCGCACCGGCCGACCGGCGCCCGTCCCTTCAGAGGCCGCTCCCCGCGCCGCTCGCCGCGCGTCCAGCGACCAGACCTGCCCGCAGCGCGTCAGCACCAGATAGATCGCCATCAGATGGATGACGTTGTCGCCACCGTCGCCCAAGAAAATGCTGCGGTTCTGCAGCGAGAGCACACCGACCATGAAGAGGACAGACATCGCGCGGGTGTGCCAGCCGACCATCAGCAGCGCGGCGGACAGCAGGGCGACCGCATAGACGAGCTCGAACCAGATCGTGCTGTCCGACCACAGGAGGGCGGAGAAGGCTTCGTTGCCCGATATGAGCTGCTTCGCCATATCCCAGCTCCACGGGGAGTCGGGGCCGTACATCTCGTGGCGGTGCGGCAGCTCGCGCAGCAGGAACAACAGATAAGTGACAGAGAAACCGATCCGGATGACGGCGCTCTGGTACGGCCCGAGGGCCGAGGACGTGATGCGCTGGACACCGCGGGCGAGCCTGCGGTCGGGGGAAGGCGTGCTCACTTGTCCGCTTCCTTGGCGCTCTCGGGAAGGTCGGCGGGGGTGACGGTCCACCACGGCAGCACCCGATAGTTCGGCCTGGTACTGATCTTCTCCGTACTCCACGGCGGCGCCGCGACGGATCGCACTTCGGAGCGGACCTGGATGCGCTCGACGGAGCCGCCGTAGTCGTGCTCACTCAGGCGGAGCATCACGATGCGGCGGATGTAGCGCTCGGCGAGATCGCCGCGCAGACCGTTCGGACGGTTCTCGGTGTCGTGGGAGTTGAGATAGAAGTCCCAGCCACGGCGGAGCTCGTTCTGATCGACGTGGCTGGGGAGGAGATTGCCGCGTATCGCCTTGCCGTCCTCGCCGGAGAGGCTCATCCAGGGAGTCGTGCGGCGTCCGTCGGCGCCGGCTATCTCGGCCCGGACGTGCACGCCGACGTTCTGCTGGAGCGGATTGGGCGCGAAGAGCTTCCAGTTCTGTTCGAACTCGGGATAGACCCAGTCGTCGACCACTTTGCCGTGCTGCTTGGTCAGAGTGTTGGAGGGGGCGACGTGCAGAAACACCATGGCCAGGTGAGTGCAGGCGATCAGCCCGATGATCAACAGCGCGACCACGGCACCGATCTGATACGGAAGAGACAGCCCGGAGATACCGGCACGGAGCGGCGCGGGCGCCGCGGCGGAACCGGCGTCCCGGCCGGTGCCGAACGGCGCGTCCGCGCGCTGCTCCGCCTCTGGCCCGACGCTTCCGTTCCCGCCTCCGACACCCCTGTCGTCGTACGAATCCATCCCGCCCCGATCCCCGTCGATCCCCGGTCAGTTATCCACAGGGTTGACACCCTACGGGCCGCCGACTCACCATTGAAGTCATTGAACCGAACGATCGGTCGGTAGGGAGCCCGGGATGGCGGCAGTGACTGCGGACCAGACAGCGCAGGCGAAGGCGCAAGGGACGGTGCAGGTGACAGCAGGCGGCCCCGACGGGGCTGACGGTGCCCAGCTGGCCGCGTTCGACGCCGCGGTGGCAGCCGACGAGCGCATCGAGCCGCGCGACTGGATGCCGGACGCCTACCGGGCCTCGCTGGTCAGGCAAATGGCCCAGCATGCCCACTCCGAAATCATCGGCATGCAGCCCGAGGCCAACTGGATCAGCCGCGCCCCCTCGCTGCGCCGCAAGGCGATCCTGATGGCCAAGGTGCAGGACGAGGCAGGACACGGGCTGTATCTCTACAGCGCGGCGGAGACCCTCGGGACGAGCCGCGAAGAGCTGCTCGACAAGCTCCACGCGGGCCGCCAGAGGTATTCGTCGATCTTCAATTACCCCACGCTGACCTGGGCGGATGTCGGCGCGATCGGCTGGCTGGTGGACGGCGCCGCAATCACCAACCAGGTGCCGCTGTGCCGCTGCTCGTACGGTCCGTACGCCCGGGCCATGGTCCGCATCTGCAAGGAGGAGTCCTTCCACCAGCGCCAGGGGTACGAGCTGCTGCTCACCCTCGGTCGCGGCACCGTGGCGCAGCGCGAGATGGCCCAGGACGCGGTGAACCGCTGGTGGTGGCCGTCCCTGATGATGTTCGGCCCGCCGGACGACGCGTCGGCGCACTCGGAGCAGTCGATGACCTGGAAGATCAAGCGGCACTCGAACGACGAGCTGCGGCAGCGGTTCGTCGACATCTGTGTCCCGCAGGCCGAGGCGCTGGGGCTCACCCTCCCGGACCCGGACCTCCGGTGGAACGAGGAGCGTGGACACCACGACTTCGGGTCGATCGACTGGACAGAGTTCCAGGAGGTCCTGAAGGGCAACGGCCCGTGCAACGAGCAGCGCCTCACCCAGCGGCGCCGGGCACACGAAGAGGGCGCCTGGGTACGGGACGCGGCGGCTGCGTACGCCGTGAAGCACAACGCAGAAAAGCCCACCACACCGACACCGACCGCGGAGGCGACGGCATGAGCAGCTCGACGGACTGGCCGCTGTGGGAGGTGTTCGTGCGGTCTCGGCGCGGCCTCTCCCACACCCACGCGGGCAGCCTGCACGCCCCGGACGCCGAGATGGCCCTGCGCAACGCCCGCGATCTGTACACGCGTCGTTCCGAGGGCGTCTCCATCTGGGTGGTGCCGTCCAAGGAGATCACGGCCTCCTCGCCGGACGAGAAGGACTCGTTCTTCGAACCGGCCGGCGACAAGCCCTACCGGCACCCGACGTTCTACGAGATCCCGGACGGGGTGAAGCACCTGTGACCGCGGCCCTCGCCCTCGGCGACGACGCGCTGGTGCTTTCGCACCGGCTGGGGGAGTGGGCGGGCCACGCGCCCGTGCTGGAGGAGGAAGTGGCCCTCGCCAACATCGCCCTGGATCTGCTGGGGCAGGCCCGGGTGCTGCTCTCGCTCGCCGGGGACGAGGACGAGCTGGCGTTTCTGCGCGAGGAGCGGGCGTTCCGCAACCTCCAGCTGGTCGAGCAGCCCAACGGCGACTTCGCCCACACCATCGCCCGTCAGCTCTACTTCTCCGTCTATCAGCGGGGGCTGTACGAGCAGTTGGCAGCCGGTGAGGGAGAGTTCGCCGGGCTGGCGGCGAAGGCCGTGAAGGAGGTCGCCTACCACCAGGACCACGCCGAGCACTGGACACTGCGGCTCGGCGACGGTACGGCGGAGAGTCACGAGCGGATGCAGCGCGGGGTGGACGCCCTGTGGCGGTTCACCGGTGAGCTGTTCCAGCCGGTCGAGGGCGTGGAGATCGACTGGCAGTCGCTGCAGAACAGCTGGCTGGCGACCGTCACCGGCGTGCTGGAGCAGGCAACGCTGACCGTGCCGGCCGGCCCGCAGTCCGGGGCCTGGACGGCCGGGGCGGGACGGCAGGGCATCCACACGGAACCCTTCGGCCGGATGCTCGCCGAGATGCAGCATCTGCACCGCAGCCACCCGGGAGCGTCATGGTGACCGGGACGCTGCTGGAGGAGGAGGTGCGCAGGCTCGCCGGGTCCGTGCCCGACCCCGAGCTGCCCGTCCTGACCCTGGAGGAGCTGGGCGTGCTCCGCGGGGTGGAGGTGCTCGCCCCCGGCAAGGTCACGGTCCGCCTCACCCCGACGTACACCGGCTGCCCGGCGATCGAGACCATGTCCGCCGATATCGAGCAGGTGCTGCACGACCACGGGATACCGGAGGTCTCCGTGGTCACCGTCCTCGCACCGGCCTGGTCGACGGACGACATCAGCGCGGAAGGGCGGCGCAAGCTCGCCGAGTTCGGCATAGCGCCGCCGCGCCCGCACGACGCGGCCGGCCCGTCCGGCGGTCCGGTGCCGCTCGCCCTGTCCGTGCGCTGTCCGCACTGCGGCTCCACGGACACGGAGCTGCTGAGCCGGTTCTCCTCCACCGCCTGCAAGGCGCTGCGCCGCTGCGTGAGCTGCCGCGAACCGTTCGACCACTTCAAGGAGTTGTAGATGTTCCATCCGCTCCGGGTCCGCGCGATCGAGCGGCTGACCGACGACTCGGTGGCCGTCACCTTCACGGTGCCGACCGAGTTGCGCGAGACATTCCGCCACAAGCCCGGCCAGCATCTCAACGTGCGTTACACGGTCGACGGCGAGGAGATCCGGCGTTCGTACTCGATCTGCGCCCCGGCCACCGAGGCGCCGGCCGATCCGGCTCTGCGGGTGGGCATCCGGCTGGTCGACGGCGGTGCGTTCTCCACATACGCCCTCAAGGAGCTCGCCGTCGGCGACCAGGTCGATGCGATGCCTCCGATGGGACGCTTCGTGCTCACGCCGCGCGCCGGGCATTACGCGGCGATCGTCGGCGGCAGCGGCATCACCCCGGTGCTGTCGATCGCGTCGACACTGCTGGCGCGGGAGCCCGCGGCCCGGTTCTGTCTGATCCGGAGCGACCGGACCGCGGCCTCGACGATGTTCCTGGACGAGGTCGCCGACCTCAAGGACCGCTACCCGGACCGCTTTCAGCTGGTGACGGTGCTCTCCCGCGAGGAGCAGCAGGCCGGTCTGCCGTCCGGCCGGCTCGACCGGGAGCGACTGACCGGGCTGCTGCCCGCGCTGCTCTCGGTGGGAGAGGTGGACGGCTGGTACCTGTGCGGGCCGTTCGGTCTGGTCCTGGCTGCGGAAGGCGCGCTGCACGGCCTCGGTGTCGACCGGGCCCGTATCCACCAGGAGATCTTCCACGTCGACGACGGGCCGGCCGCGACCGCCCGCACCCGCGTCGAGGCGCCTGCACACAGCACACTGACCGCGAGGCTGGACGGCCGCTCAGGCAGCTGGCCGGTCCAGGACGGCGAATCACTGCTGGAGACGGTGTTGCGCAGCCGTGCCAACGCGCCGTACGCCTGCAAGGGCGGGGTGTGTGGGACGTGCAGGGCTTTCCTGGTCTCCGGCGAGGTCCGGATGGACCGCAACTTCGCGCTGGAACCGGAAGAGACAGGGGCGGGTTATGTGCTGGCCTGCCAGTCGCATCCGGTCACACCGGAGGTGGAGCTCGACTTCGACCGCTGACACCAGCGGATCCCCCAGCCTGCCGCCCTCTCCATCTGCCCTCCTCCTCTCCACTGTTCCCTTCTTGTAGAACCTGTTCTATCTTGACGATCCGTCAGGTCCGAGTACGAGCGCAGCGGTTCGCAGGAGGCCAGGGCAGTGGACTTCACCTTCACCGAGGAGCAGCAGGCAGCCGTCGAGGCAGCGAGGGCGGTCTTCTCGGGCGTCGAGCCCGACGGAGTGCCCAGCCCCGCTCTCACCCCGGGCGCGGTGGCCGAGGACATCGACCGCCTCCTCTGGGCCCAGCTGGCCGCGGGCGACCTGCTGGGCCTGACGCTGGCGCCGGAACACGGCGGGGCCGGGCTCGATCCAGTCGCGCTCTGCCTGGTCCTGCGGGAGTCGGCCAAGGTACTCGCCCGAGTACCGCTGCTGGAGACCTGTGCGGTCGCGATGTCACTCCAGCGCGACGGCGATCCCGGTCTGGCCGCCGAACTGCTGCCCCGCGTGGGCCGGGGAGAGCTGGTCCTCACCGTCGGGGCCAACGGCCGCACCGGCCACGACCCGGCCGAGCTCGCCGTCACCGCCCTCCGGGACAGCAACGGGAAGAACGACCGGTCCAGCGTCGGCCACGACAGCGACGGCTCGGCCTGGGTACTCGACGGGGTGCAGTCAGGCGTGCCGTGGGCCCACTCCGCGGACTGGATCGCCGTGCCCGCCCACACAGCCGACGACTGCGCCGTCCTGGCCCTGGTATGCCGCACCGCCGAAGGCGTCACGCTGGTCGAACAGGTCTCCACCAGCGGCGAGTTGCTCGCCGAGGTACGGCTCGACGGGGTACGGATCGACGACCGCGCGCTGATCGGCACCCCGGGGGCCTGGGAGTGGCTCCGCGCCCTGCTCACCACCGGAACCTGCGCGCTCGCACTGGGACTTGGCGAGACGGTGCTGTCCATGACGAGCGCATACACGGGAAAGCGCGAGCAGTTCGGGTTCCCCATCGCGACGTTCCAGTCCGTCGCTGTCCAGGCGGCCGACCGGTACATCGACCTGCGGGCCATGGAAGTCACACTCTGGCAGGCGGCCTGGCGGATCTCCACGGGTACAGCCGGCGCGCTGCCCGTCGCGGGCGATGTAGCCGTGGCGAAGATCTGGGCCTCGGACGGCGTCCGTCGGATCGTGCAGACGGCACAGCATCTGCATGGCGGTTTCGGTGCGGACACCGACTACCCGCTGCACCGCTTCCACGCGTGGGCAAAGCAGATCGAGCTCTCGCTCCGCCCGGCGGCGGCGCATGAGGAAGCACTGGGCGACCTGCTGGCCGCTCATCTCCTCAGCTGAGAACCACGGGCCCGGCCCCGGACCATCCGGGGCGGACCCAACGGGACCCCGGCCGGGTCAGAGAACGAAGGCCGAGGTGCCGTTGTCGGTGACCATCGGACGTCCGGCACCGTCCCAGGCGAGCATTCCGCCGTCGATGTTCACGGCGTCGATGCCCTGCTGCACCAGGTACTGGGTGACCTGGGCGGACCGGCCGCCGACCCGGCACATCACATGCACGCGCCGACCGTCCTCGGCCACCTCGGTCAGCTCACCGAAGCGGCCGACGAAGTCACTCATCGGAATGTGCAGGGCACCTTCGACATGCCCGGCAGCCCATTCGTCGTTCTCCCGGACGTCCAGCACCAGGCCGTCCGACGGCACCGCCGCGACATCCACCGAGGGCAGCGGAGCGAAATTCATGGGTCATGCCTTCTCTCGTGCGTACGCTCCGGAGTCACGCTCCAGAGTCACCGGAAACGCTACTGCACCAGCCCCGCAAGCTCCGACTCGCGCTGCGAGACCTCCCCCAGCAGCTGCTCGGCGATCTCGTCGAGCAGCCGGTCCGGATCGTCGGGCGCCATCCGGAGCATGGCCCCGATCGCGCTCTCCTCCAGCTCCTGGGCAAGGACCGTCAGCAGCTCCTTGCGCTGGGTCAGCCAGTCCAGCCGGGCGTAGAGCTCCTCGCTCTCGCTGAGCTCCGCCCGCTGCGTGGCCGGTCCGGCAGCCCACTCCTGCGCCAGCTCCTTCAGCAGCGCTTCGTCCCCGCGCCCGTAAGCGGCATTGACGCGCGTGATGAACTCGTCCCGGCGCGCCCGCTCCGTCTCGTCCTGGGCCAGATCCGGGTGGGCCTTGCGCGCCAGCTCCCGGTAGAGCTTGCGCGCCTCCTCGGTCGGCCGGACCCGCTTGGGCGGCCGGACCGGCTGCTCGGTCAGCATGGCCGCCGCCTCCGGGGACAGCCCATCGGAGTCGATCCAGTCGTGGAAGAGCTCCTCGACACCCGGCATCGGCATCACGAGCGCCCGCGCCTCGTGCGCCTTGCGCAGGTCCTCAGGGTCACCGGTCCTGACGGCCCGGGCCTCCGCGATCTGCGCATCGAGCTCGTCGAGGCGGGCGTACATCGGGCCGAGCTTCTGGTGGTGCAGCCGGGAGAAGTTCTCGACCTCGACCCGGAAGGTCTCCACAGCGATCTCGAACTCGATCAGCGCCTGCTCCGCCACCCGCACAGCCTTCGCCAGCCGCGCCTCGGGGCGCGCCCCATCGGCAGCACTGCCGGCATCGGCATCCGCGCCGGCGCCCTCGTCGGCCCTGCGGCCAGGCTGCGCGTCCGCCACATGCTGCTCGTACGGCACCTGCTGCTCGTGCTGCCGGTCGTTGTCCTGCCGGTCATCGTCGTTCCGGGTGGTCGGCACCCCGGCGGCTTCGTGGGTCACCCGTCCAGCGTATGGTCCCGCCCCACGCCCCGAAGACGCGCGGTCGGCGGAACCGCGCCTCACACCCCGAGCTCGGCCGCTATTCGACCCGAACCGACGGCCCGCACCAACTCCGCATGGTCCGCTTCCGTACGGTCCGCGTACGTCACCGCGAAGTCCGCCATCGCCTCGTCCAGCTCGTCGTTCTTCCCGCAGTACCCCGCGATCAGCCGCGGGTCGGCGCTGTGTGCATGGGCCCGCGCCAGCAGCGCACCCGTCATCCGCCCGTAGTCGTCGACCTGATCGGCTGTCAGGGCCACCGGGTCCACACTGCCCTTGCGGTTCCGGAACTGCCGCACTTGGAACTGCCGGCCGTCCACGGTCGCCCACCCCAGCAGAATGTCGCTGACGACCTGCATCCGCTTCTGCCCGAGGACGACCCGACGTCCCTCGTGCGCCACCTCCGGCACGTCGAACCCGACAGCCGGCAGATACGGCGCCAGCGCGGACGGCCGTGCTTCTTTCACCTGGAGCACCAGCGGCTCGCCCCGGTGGTCGAGCAGCAGCACAACGTACGACCGGGTGCCGACGCTCCCCGTGCCGACCACCCGGAACGCCACATCGTGGATCGCGTACCGGGCGAGCAGCGGCACCCGGTCCTGCGAGATCGTGCTCACGTAGTCGCCGAGCCCCGCCGCCACTGCGGCGGCCTCCACATCCGGCACCCGGCGCAGCACCGGCGGTGCATCGACGAAGCGGCGTCCGCCGTCCTCGGACTCCTCCGTGGACTTGGCCGCGAAGCGGGCGCTGGTGTTGTTACGGGCTTTCTGCGAGACCCGCTCCAGTGTGCCGAGCAGATCCCGCGCATCCGTGTGCGAGACGAGCTCCTCATCGGCGATGGCATTCCAGGCATCGAGAGCGGGAAGTCTGGCCAGCAGTCGCATCGTCCGCCGGTACGCGCCCACCGTGTCGTAAGCGCCCTGGCGGCAGGTGTCCTCGTCCGCCCCGGCCTCGCGCCCCGCGAGCACCAACGACGTGGCGAGCCGCTTCAGATCCCACTCCCACGGACCGAACACGGTCTCGTCGAAGTCGTTCAGATCGATGACCAGGCTGCCCCGCGCGTCGCCGTACAGACCGAAGTTCGCCGCATGCGCATCGCCGCAGAGCTGAGCGCCCACCCCCGTCGCGGGCGTGCCCATCAGGTCATGGGCCATCAGCCCGGCCGAACCCCGCAAGAACGCGAACGGCGTGGCAGCCATCCGCCCCACCCGGATCGGCGCGAGGCCGGAAACGCGGCCCCGGTTCGACTCCTCGACCGCCTGCACCGCGTCGGGCCGGCCGACCGGAAGGACAAGGGAGTCGTGCGAGGCCCTGGGCACACGGTCACGCAACGCCTTGCCCGCCGCTCGGGGCGACTGCGGCGCACTCTGCTCCACCACGGCCGCGCGCCGTGCGAACCCGGGCACGACCGGAATGCGCGGACCATCCGTCACAGCCCGCTGCACCGGCACCGTCGCCTCGAACTGATCCATGGCACGCAGCCTCCCCCGCCCTCGACCGGCGTCCTTGTCCAACATCAACTGGCGACGACGGTACCGCCGTCCGCCGACAGGCGTCTGCCCCTGTGGAAAACCGAGGCAGACGCCTGTGGACAACGCCCTGTCGTGGTCAGACGCCTACGGTCTCCTCGAGCTCTTCCTCCAGCTCCTCGCCCGCCTCGGCCTCGGACAGGCCCTCCGCCCCGAAGCGGCTCGTTGCCACCGACCGGCTCTCCGCCCCGGCCCGGTGCCGGGACCCGGCCGCGCCCTGAGCATGCGCGGCGACGCTCCGCCGCTTCGCCTCGGCCAGCCCGGCCACGCCCATCGCGGCCAGACCCGCCACGAACCACAGTGTGAGCATCAGCACATGTCCGCCGAGCGCGTACCCGCCGAAGTACACATGGCTGCGCACACCCTCGACAAAGCCCGCACCGTTCCAGAAGGCGTGCAGCGAACCGAAGAAGCCGGGCTGCAGTTCGGGCCGGAAGATGCCGCCGGAGCTGGTGAAGTTGAGCATCACGAACAGCACCATCAAGCCGAGCGTCGTCCACCGCTTCAGGAACGTGTGCAGCCCGACCCCGACCATCAGGATGCCCGCCGAGTAGAGCCACGTCATCGCCCAGACACCGCCGAGCCCGTGATCCACCAGTCCGAACAGCGGCCCCGCGAACGCCGCACCGATCGCGCTCACCACCACCGACGCACCGACGACCAGCGCCGCCCTGATGCGTAGCGCCAGCGCCGCGCCCGCGCCACCGATCACCGCGACCGATGCGTACGACCCGATGCTCACCGCGACGAGCAGGAAGAAGATTCCCTGGCCGGTCGGATCGCCGTCCGCGGTCGGCGCCGTGTCCGTCACCTTCAGCGGATCGCCCTGCGCGGCCGCCACCTTCGTGAAGACCTTCTCGACCACCGTGGCACTGGTGTCCGAGGAGGCGGTGGCCACCAACAGCTCGGGGTGCCTCCCCGGCAGGTAGGCGCCGTAACTCTTCTGGGTCTTCAGGTGGTTCACCGCAGTGGACCGATCGGCGACGGTACGCACGCTCAGCGCCCCGTCGCCCTTGTCCTGCAGCGTCTGTGCGAGTACCTGGGCCCTCGGCCCCGACCCCACCACGTCCACGCGCAGGTCGTGCGGTTCCGGAGCGTGGAACGCCCCCAGGTAGGCGAGCCCCATACCGATGCACATCAGCAGTGGAGTGACGAGATGGCTCAGCACGTGACGCAGGACGCCTGCGGTGGAGCCGGCGGCGGCACTCTGGCCTGTGGACATCGGAACTCCAATGGTTGGCTTTTACAACTCCTCTATCTGTTGTACTATACAACTGAAAATTCAGAAAGGTGAGCTCCGTGACAGGCACCCCCCGGGAACGCGAAGAGTCACTGGATGTCATTCAGCGGGAACTGACCGCGTTCGCACGCCGAGCGCGCGCCGCCGCAGCCCTTCTCCATCCCGAGCTGCCCCTGGTCTCGTACACGCTGCTGGCACACATCGACGACCAGCACGGCTGCCGCGCGACAGACCTGGCGGCGCACTACATGCTGGACAAGTCGACGGTCAGCCGACAGATCGGCACCCTGGAGAAGCTCGGCCTGGTCGAGCGCCACCCGGACCCCGCGGACCACCGCATCCAGGTGCTGCATCCCACCGAGGCCGGAACCCGGGCCCTCTCCTCGACGCAGGCCAGCCGTCGCGCGGCCTATCAGGAGCGCCTCGCGGAATGGACGGCGGACGATCTGGCCCGGTTCGCGGAGTATCTGCTGCGCTACAACTCGTCGGGCGGGGCGACCGCCCAGGACGCACCCCAGCAGCCATAGCCACAGCCCTGACCACAGAGGCTGTAGCCGCAGGAGCCTGAGCCGCTAGCAGCCACCGTCGTCCGCGAGGTACGTCTCCGACCAGAGCGCCAGCTCCTTGAGCGCGGGCTCCATCGCGGCGCCCGCCTGCGTCAGGCGGTACGAGACCCGCAGCGGCGGCCCCTCGTCGACCTCGCGGACCACCAGCCCGGCAGCACCGAGCTCGGACAGCCGGTCCGAGAGCATGCGCTCACTGATGCCCGGAATCGCCCGCCGCAGATCGGCGAAGTGCACCGGATGCTGCATGAGTACGGAGACGATCGGGCCTGTCCAGCGCTTCCCGAACAGCTCGAAAACGCGCGTGATGCCCACGTCGACCCGCCGACACGCCTGTTCGCTGTGGTCCGCCATACACCCAGGGTACTGCGTCGCCGTGCGGGACTTACGAATAGTAAGCACCTATGCTATTACTAGGTACGCACGAAAAAGACGCCCTCCCATCCGGCCGGGCGCCATCCCTAGATATCCGTGGAGACCCCCCATGGCCACGCTCCTGCACCTCGACTCCGCCGTCTTCCCCCAGGGCTCCGCGTCGCGCGAGGTCACCGCCACGTTCGTCCAGACGTGGCTCGAGCAGCACCCCGACGGCCAGGTCGTCTACCGCGACCTCGCCGCGAACCCGCTGCCCCACCTGGACGCCGCCGCGGCCGCCGCCGGCGCCGGGGACCCGCTGCGCAGCGAGCTCGCCGCCGAACTGGCTGCGGCGGATGCCGTCCTGATCGGCGCGCCGATGTACAACTTCAGCATTCCGTCCACCCTGAAGGCCTGGCTCGACCAGGTGATCATCGTCGGCCACAACGCGGGCCCCGACAGCCCTGTGGCCGGCACCCCGGTCACCGTCGTCGCCAGCCGCGGCGGTTCGTACGCCCCCGGCACGCCGCGCGCAGACTCCGAGTTCGTCCAGAACTACCTGGAGAAGCTGCTGACGAGCATGTTCGGCGCCGAGGTCGACTTCATCGTTCCGGAGCTGACGCTGGCCCACTCCCAGCCGGCGATGGCCGAGCTCATCCCCCTCGCCGAGGCCTCCCGCGCCAAGGCGTTCACCGATGCTGCGGACAAGGCCAAGGCCCTCGCCGCCCGCCTCGCGGCCTGAGCCATGCGATGACGAAGGGCCGGGGCCCGCGGAGTGGTCGACCTCCGCGGGCCCCAGCCCTTCGTCACGCTCGCGCACATCGGAACACCTACCCGTACCACCCCGAATCGGGTGTTTCACGTGAAACAACGCACCGAATCCGCCGGGGAACGAAGAAGCCCCACAGGCCGTTGGCCTGTGGGGCTTCTCTCTTGTGCGCGAGGGGGGATTTGAACCCCCACGTCCCTAAGGACACTGGCACCTGAAGCCAGCGCGTCTGCCGTTCCGCCACTCGCGCATGAGTGGTGTTTTCAGACTCTCTCACCTGTTGGTGCGAGCGCCTGGCGACATCCGGAAGATTAGCACGCTGGAAAGGGTGGATTCACATCCGTTGTTTCGCAGACGGATGCAGAACGAATGACGGACAGCGGGAACGCGCGACGACCGCCCCCCACTCCTCCTCAGTGCACCCCAGGTGCGGGACACTGTCAGGACACCACCTCTACGATCCGTGTGAGAGGTGACACTCATCCACAGGGCAGACAAGGGGAACCAGCCGATTTCCCGACGCGTGGATACGATCAGTAAGCAGTACAGGGACGAGAACACCGGAGGAGGTGCCCCATGGGAGTCATGAAGCGTTTCGAGCAGCGTCTCGAAGGTCTGGTCAACGGCACCTTCGCCAAGGTGTTCAAGTCAGAGGTCCAGCCGGTCGAGATCGCGGGTGCCCTCCAGCGCGAGTGCGACAACAACGCAACAATCTGGAACCGCGAACGAACCGTCGTTCCCAATGACTTCATCGTCGAGCTCAGCGCCCCGGACTACGAGCGCCTCAGCCCGTACTCCGGCCAACTCGGCGACGAGCTCTCCGGCCTGGTCCGGGACTACGCCAAGCAGCAGCGCTACACCTTCATGGGACCCATCAAGGTCCACCTGGAGAAGGCCGACGACCTCGACACCGGGCTCTACCGCGTACGGAGCCGCACGCTTGCGTCGAGTTCGTCACAGCAGGGCCAGCAGGCCCCTCAGGGCCACCTGGGACAGTCCGGCCACCCGGGCCAGGGGCGGCCCGCCGCCCCCCAGCCCACCGGCGGCTACGGCTACCCGCCCAGCTCCGTCCCGCCCATGCCCGCGGCCCCGCCGCCGGGCGGCGGCCGTCCCGGAGCACCCACCACCGACCGGCGCCCGCCGGCCGCGCCCGGCGCCATGCCGAGCGCGCAGGTGCGACGCTGGATCGAGATCAACGGCACCCGCCATCAGATCTCCCGCCCGACGCTGGTGCTGGGACGCAGCACCGAAGCCGACGTGCGGATCGACGACCCCGGCGTATCCCGCCGGCACTGTGAGATCCGGACCGGAACGCCCTCGACGATCCAGGATCTCGGGTCTACCAACGGCATCGTGGTAGACGGGCAGCACACAACCCGCGCTACGCTCCGCGACGGCTCGCGGATCGTCGTGGGCAGCACCACCATCGTTTACCGGCAAGCCGAAGGGTGAAGCGGGGGCAATGTCAGAGCTGACCCTGACGGTCATGCGGCTAGGTTTCCTGGCCGTTCTGTGGCTGTTCGTGATCGTGGCCGTCCAGGTCATCCGCAGCGACCTGTTCGGAACGCGCGTCACGCAACGCGGCTCACGCCGCAGTGCGAGCGACGCACGTCCGCAACAGGCACGCCAATCTGCCGCGGCACCGCCGCAGCAACGCCAGCAGCCCGGCCGCCAGCGCCGGGGGGCACCGACAAAGCTGGTCGTCTCCGAGGGCACCCTCACCGGCACCACGGTGGCACTCCAGGGGCAGACCATCACCCTGGGACGGGCCCACGATTCAACGATCGTGCTGGACGACGACTACGCGTCCAGCAGGCATGCCAGGATCTACCCCGACCGTGACGGCCAGTGGATCGTCGAGGATCTCGGGTCCACCAACGGCACGTATCTCGACCGGACCCGTCTCACCACCCCGACGCCTGTTCCGCTGGGCGCGCCGATCCGGATCGGCAAGACCGTCATCGAGCTGCGGAAGTAGTACGACAATGAGCGAGCGGAGCGAGCGAGCCGCGGCCGTCCGGGCAACGGACCCGGCCCGGCTCCCGACCGGAGGGTGGGCAGTGTGGCTCGAGACCGGCTGTACCCCGAGCCGACGGGCGAGGTGCGCATGAGTCTGTCCCTGCGCTTCGCCGCCGGATCGCACAAGGGCATGATCCGGGAGGGCAACGAGGACTCCGGCTATGCCGGTCCGCGCCTTCTCGCCATCGCCGACGGCATGGGCGGTCAGGCGGCCGGTGAGGTCGCCAGCTCCGAGGTGATCTCCACGCTCGTCCAGCTCGACGACGACGTGCCTGGTTCGGACATCCTCACCTCGCTCGGTACGGCGGTCCAGCGGGCCAACGACCAACTGCGCATGATGGTCGAGGAGGACCCCCAGCTGGAGGGCATGGGCACCACGCTCACCGCCCTGCTCTGGACCGGTCAGCGCCTGGGCCTGGTCCACGTCGGCGACTCCCGCGCGTACCTGCTGCGCGACGGCGTACTCACCCAGATCACCCAGGACCACACCTGGGTGCAGCGGCTGGTCGACGAGGGCCGGATCACCGAGGAAGAAGCCACCACCCACCCGCAGCGCTCCCTGCTGATGCGCGCGCTGGGCAGCGGCGACCACGTCGAACCCGACCTCTCCATCCGTGAAGTCCGGGCCGGCGACCGCTATTTGATCTGCTCCGACGGGCTCTCCGGCGTCGTCTCGCACCAGACGATGGAAGAGACCCTCGCCAGCTACCAGGGCCCGCAGGAGACGATCCAGGAGCTCATCCAGCTCGCCCTGCGCGGCGGTGGACCGGACAACATCACCTGCATCGTCGCCGACGTCCTCGACGTCGACAGCAACGACACCCTGGCCGGGCAGCTCAACGACACCCCGGTCATCGTCGGCGCGGTCGCCGAGAACCAGGCCGCCCAGCTCAACGACGGCGGCGCGATGGAGACCCCCGCCGGACGCGCGGCCGGCCTCGGCCGACCCGTCCCACCGCCTGCGGGCGGCTTCGGCCCACCCGGAAGCGGTGACGGCCTCGGCTACGGCGGAATGCCGAACGGCTCCTTCGACGCGTACACCGACGACGACTTCATCAAGCCCGGCGGCGGCCGCAAGTGGCTGAAAAGATCGCTGTACATCGTGCTCGCGCTGGCCGTCATCGGCGGCGGTGTGTACGGCGGCTACCGCTGGACCCAGAACCAGTTCTACGTGGGCGCCAAGAACGAACACGTCGCGCTGTTCCGCGGCATCAGCCAGGACCTCGCGTGGGTCTCGCTCTCGAAGGTCGAGAAAGACCACCCCGAGATCGAACTCAAGTACCTCCCGCCCTACCAGCGCAAGCAGGTCGAGGCGACCATCGCCGAGGGCAACCTGGCGGACGCCCGCGAAAAGATCAGCGAGCTCTCGACCCAGGCATCCGCCTGCAAGAAGGACGCGCAGCGCCGCGCGGCCGAGGCGGAGAGCAAGGCCCGCACCAGCGAGGGCGAAGCCGGCGGCACGGGCTCGGAGGTCACCAAGACGTCCGCCCGGTCCGACGCCACCAAGACCAAGCCGACCACAGCGACTCCCACTCCCGGCCCCAGCCTCTCGGAGGAAGAGCAGAGGCTGGTCCCGCAGTGCGGTAAGCAGTAAGCCGTAGGGGAGCCTTCAGCACCATGAGCGTTGTCACCAATACGACCACGATCGGCGCGATCGACGCGCCGAGCCGTCGCAACACCGAGCTGGGCCTGATGGCTTTCGCCATCGGCATCTCGGTATTCGCGTACGCCAATGTGGGCCTTGCCATGGACGGCGATCTGCCCTCCGGCATGCTCGGATACGGCCTCGGCCTGATCCTGCTCGGCGGCGTCGCCCACCTCGTGGTGCGCAAGTTCGCCCCGTACGCGGATCCGCTGCTGCTGCCACTGGCGACCCTGCTCAACGGGCTGGGGCTGGTGCTGATCTGGCGACTGGACCAGTCACCTCGGCTGATCCAGCGGGCCAAGACGCTCTTCGGCGCCTTCAGCCCCGACGCGCCCAAGCAGCTGATGTACTCCGCGATCGGCGTCGCCCTGTTCGTCGTCGTACTGATGGTGCTCAAGGACCACCGCATCCTGCAGCGCTACACGTACATCTCCATGGCCGTGGCACTGGTACTGCTGATCCTGCCGATGTTCTTCCCGGCGGTGAACGGCGCCAAGATCTGGATCAGCCTCGGCCCGTTCTCCATCCAGCCCGGCGAGTTCGCCAAGATCATCATCGCGGTGTTCTTCTCCGGCTATCTGATGGTGAAGCGCGATGCCCTGGCCCTCGCCAGCCGCCGCTTCATGGGCCTGTACCTGCCCCGCGGCCGTGATCTCGGACCGATCCTCGTGATCTGGGGGCTGTCGATCCTGATCCTGGTCTTCGAGACCGACCTCGGTACGTCTCTGCTGTTCTTCGGCCTGTTCGTGATCATGCTGTACGTCGCCACGGAGCGGACCAGCTGGATCGTTTTCGGTCTGCTGATGTCCGCAGCCGGCGCGGTCGGCGTTGCCACCTTTGAACCGCACGTCCAGTCCCGTGTGAACGCCTGGATGGACCCGTTCGCGTGCTACACGACCGACACGAGCGGCGCCTGCGAGCAGATCGCCAACGCCATCATGTCCTTCGGTTCCGGCGGCACCCTCGGCACCGGCTGGGGCCAGGGCAACTCCGACCTGATCGGCTTCGCCGCCAACGCCGACTTCGTCCTCTCCACCGTCGGCGAAGAGCTCGGCCTCGCCGGAATGATGGCCGTCCTGCTGATCTACGGTCTGATCGTCGAGCGCGGTGTGCGCACCGCACTCGCCGCCCGCGACCCGTTCGGCAAACTCCTCGCGATCGGCCTCTCCGGCGCCTTCGCGATCCAGGTCTTCGTCGTCGCCGGCGGTGTCATGGGGCTCATCCCGCTGACCGGTATGACGATGCCGTTCCTCGCCGCCGGTGGTTCGTCCGTGATCGCCAACTGGGCTCTGATCGGCATCCTGATCCGGATCAGCGACACCGCACGCCGCCCCGCACCGGCCCCCGCTCCTTCCTCCGATGCCGAGATGACCCAGGTGGTCCGACCGTGAACAAGCCCCTGCGCCGGATCGCGATCTTCTGTGGCGTCCTCATCCTCGCCCTGCTCGTGCGGACCAACTACCTCCAGTACGTCCGCGCCGACGAGCTGAACACCCGCGACGAGAACCGCCGCGTCCGCATCGAGCGGTACGCCCATGAGCGCGGCAACATCATCGTCGACGGCAACCCCGTGACCGGCTCGGTCGAGACCAAGGGCAGCGACTTCAAGTACAAGCGGGCCTGGAAGAACGGCCCCATGTGGGCGCCCGTCACGGGGTACTCGTCGCAGGCGTTCGACGCCTCGCAGCTCGAAAGCCTTGAGGACGGCATCCTCACCGGCAACGACGACCAGCTCTTCTTCGACCGCACCCTGTCGATGTTCACGGGCGAGAAGAAGCAGGGCGGCAACGTCGTCACCACCCTCAACGCAGCCGCCCAGAAGGCCGCCTTCCAGGGGCTGGGCGACAAGAAGGGTGCCGTCGCCGCGCTCGACCCGCAGACCGGCGCCATCCTGGCCCTCGCCAGCACCCCCTCGTACGACCCCTCGACTTTCGCGGGCAACTCCGACACGGACACCAAGGCCTGGCAGAAGCTCCTGAAGGACAAGGACAAGCCGATGCTCAACCGGGCATTGCGCGAGACCTACCCGCCCGGCTCGACCTTCAAGGTCGTCACCGCCGCCGCGGCCCTGGAGAACGGCCTCTACACCGACATCGACGGCAAGACGCGTTCCCCGCTGCCTTACCGGCTCCCGCAGGTGAGCACCGTCCTGCAGAACGAGGGCAACATCCCGTGCGAGAACGCCTCGCTCCGGGAAGCGCTGCGGATGTCCTGCAACACCGTCTTCGGCAAGATCAGCGATGACCTGGGCAACCAGAAGATGATGGACGAGGCCGGCAAGTTCGGCTTCAACAAGGAGATCTTCACCCCGGTCCGCGCCGACGCGAGCATCTACCCGAAGGACAACCGGCCGCAGAACGCCATGGCAGGTATCGGCCAGGCGTCCAACCGCGCCACTCCGCTGCAGATGGCCATGGTCGCCGCTGCGGTCGCCAACGACGGCAAGCTCATGCAGCCGTACATGGTCGCCGAGCGGCAGGCTCCTAACCTCGACGCCATCTACACCCACGAGAAGGAGCAGCTCAGCCAGCCCCTCTCAGGTGAGAACGCGCAGAAGCTCCAGCAAATGATGGAGACCGTCGTCAAGAGCGGCACGGGAACCAACGCCCTCATCGACGGCGTCACTGTCGGCGGCAAGACCGGTACCGCCCAGCACGGTCTCAACAACAGCGAGAAGCCGTACGCCTGGTTCATCTCGTATGCGAAGACCGACAGTGGCTCCCCGGTCGCAGTGGCCGTAGTGGTCGAGGACAGCCAGGCCAACAGGGACGACGTCTCCGGTGGCGGCCTCGCTGCTCCGATCGCCCGGGATGTGATGAAGGCGGTCATCGACAACAAGTAGTGACGCCCATCACATGGGGCGCCATATCTGCACATTGGGATACCGGTCAGATATCAGGTGACGGCTCTGGGCCGATCAGGTAGTGCGTGGCCGGTAGCGTATGCGCGAGCAGCACACCGCCGGACCACACACCGGTGTGGTCGGGACTGACGGAGAGGGCTGGAACAGTTATGGAAGAGCCGCGTCGCCTCGGCGGCCGGTACGAGCTGGGCTCGGTGCTCGGCCGTGGTGGCATGGCCGAGGTCTACCTCGCTCACGACACCCGGCTCGGCCGCACCGTCGCTGTGAAGACGCTGCGGACCGATCTCGCCCGCGACCCGTCCTTCCAGGCCCGGTTCCGCCGTGAGGCCCAGTCCGCCGCCTCGCTCAATCACCCGGCGATCGTTGCCGTCTACGACACCGGCGAGGACTACGTCGACGGGGTCTCCATCCCGTACATCGTGATGGAGTACGTCGACGGGTCGACGCTCAGAGAACTTCTGCACTCCGGCCGCAAACTGCTGCCCGAGCGCACCCTCGAAATGACGGTCGGGATCCTCCAGGCGCTGGAGTACTCGCACCGGGCAGGCATCGTCCACCGCGACATCAAACCGGCGAACGTCATGCTGACGCGCACCGGCCAGGTCAAGGTCATGGACTTCGGTATCGCCCGTGCCATGGGTGACTCCGGCATGACGATGACCCAGACGTCGGCCGTCATCGGCACCGCCCAGTACCTCTCCCCGGAGCAGGCCAAGGGCGAGCAGGTCGACGCGCGTTCCGACCTGTACTCGACCGGCTGCCTGCTCTACGAGTTGCTGACGGTCCGGCCGCCGTTCATCGGCGACTCACCCGTCGCGGTTGCCTACCAGCACGTACGGGAAGAGCCGCAGGCCCCCAGCAACTTCGACCCCGAGATCACGCCCGAAATGGACGCGATCGTGTTGAAGGCCTTGGTCAAGGACCCCGACTATCGCTATCAGTCGGCCGACGAGATGCGCGCCGACATCGAGGCCTGCCTCGACGGCCGTCCGGTCGCCGCCACTGCGGCGATGGGCGCGGCCGGCTACGGCGGCTACGACGGGTACGGGCAGGACCAGCCGACCACCGCGCTGCGCGCTGCCGACCAGCACGGCGCCCAGACCTCCATGCTGCCCCCGGTCAACCCGGACGACGGCGGCTACGGATACGACGACCGCCCCGACCGCCGACGCCAGAAGAAGAGCAACACCTCGACGATCCTGCTGATCGCCGCGGGCATTCTGGTGCTGATCGGCGCGATCCTGATCGGCAGAGCCGTCTTCAACGGCGACAACAGCGACAACGGCAAGGTCGACGTACCGAACATGGTCGGGTCGACCGTGGACGAGGCGAAGGATCTCGCGACGAACGCCGGCGTCATCCTCAAGGTCGGCTCCAAGGAACCCTGCGCGGACCAGCCCAAGGGCAAGATCTGCAGCCAGACCCCCAAGGACGGCCGCCAGATGCGGGAAAACGAAACCGTCACGGTCGTCGTCTCCACCGGTGCACCAAAGGTCGAGGTCCCTGACGTCACGGAGAAGTCCGAGGAGAGCGCCCGTAAGAACCTGGAGGAGAAGGGCTTCAAGGTGACGGTCGTCGCGTCCGAGTCCTCCGACGCGCAACCCGGCACCGTACTCGACCAGGACCCCAAGGGCGGCACGAAGGCCGAGCCGGAGTCCGAGGTCAAGATCACGGTCGCCAGGGAGAAGACCCAAAACATTCCCAATGTGATCGGCAGGTCGTACGACGAGGCGGTGACCCAGCTCAACGGTGCGGGCTTCCAGAACGTTTCACAAACCCCCGTCGACTCGCAGAAGCCGGCCGGTGAGGTCATCGACCAGACCCCTTCGCCGACGGACGGCAAGAAGCCGCTGGACACCCCGATCGTCCTGAAGGTCTCCAAGGGCCCAGCGCAGCCGGAGCAGACAACGGTCCCGAACCTGCAGGGCAGGACACTCGCGGAGGCCAAGGCAATGCTCGCCCAGGCCGGACTGCAGCTCGGCCAGGTCAACGGCCCGACGGATGACAATGCGCGGATCGTGATCTCCCAGCCGAATACTGGCGAGACGGTCGCCAAGAACAGCGCGGTCAACATTCAGACCATGCCCGGCAACGGGAACGGGAACGGGAACGTCTTCGGCGGCCCGTCCGGCTCACAGGACTGACCCCGAACCGCACCACTCATCGGGCCTCGGCACCTCAAAGGTGACCGGGGCCCTTTGCGGTACCTGCCGCGATGCCTCCTGCCCGGCATACCGCACATGCAGTCGCAAACCGATCGTGTCTTCATATGTCCCGACCCGTTGGACCGTTGGGGTGGCGTGGGGATCAGACCTCACCCATCTCGCACCGGCATCCGAGACGAGCCGAAAGGACATGAACGTGATCAACGATGCAGTACTGCTGGAGTCGAGGTCTCTACGAGCAAGCATCGTGGAGCGAACGGAAGGACCATCGTCCCCATGTTCAACGCCCTCATAGAGGCCTCCGGTGAGCACCGCAAGGAGCTGATATCGCTCCGGGACGACGTCGAGAAGATCGAGCGGAAGCTCTGCAACCACCACCACCGGCTGAGACACCTTGAGCACGCCCAGGGCCCGCGCCCGTATACCGGAATCATGGCCTCCATCGACGCCATGAACTGGCGGGAGTTCGAGCACCACATCGCCGTACTGCTCCGCCGCGACGGCTGCACGGACGTCGTGGTGCACGGCGGCCCCGGCGACCGAGGCGTGGATGTCACAGCAGTGACCGCAGACGGCCGCAGCATCGTCGTGCAGTGCAAGAGCTTTGCGCCCTACCGTCCGGTGTGGAGCGGCGAGCTGCACAAGTTCCTCGGCGCCTCTTTCGTCCAGCACGGGGCCGATGTGGCTCTCTTCGTCGCCACGACCTCCTTCGCACCCGACGCACGCACCATTGCCGAGACCTACGGCATCACCCTCGTCGACCGCGCCCACCTCGAAAAGTGGAGCGCCGGAGTAACTCTCCCGATCCTGCGGTAGCCGTCAGCAACCGGTAGACGCGAAAGGGCCCGAAGCCGCAAGAGATGGTTGCGGCTTCGGGCCCAGTTCGTTCGTGCGAGAGTGACAGCATGTCGCTCCCGGAGGAGAGACAGTGTGTCCCTCCGGATCGGAGCTTGGCGTGACAGCCTGTCACGCTATCGCAGCTCCGCCGGCTTCGTACGGTCCTTGTCGACCTTCTCCGTCCGCACCAGCTCGCCCCACACGATGTACCGGTACCTCGACGTATAGACCGGCGTGCACGTCGTCAGCGTGATGTAGCGGCCGGGCTTCTTCACGCCCGCTTCCTTCGGGACCGGCTGGAGCACCTTGACGTTGTACTTCGAGGTCTCGGGGAGCTCCTTGAAGACCTTGTAGACGTACCAGGTGTCCTTGGTCTCGAAGACGACCGCGTCCCCCGTCTTCACCTTGTCGATGTTGTGGAACTTCGCCCCGTGCCCGTCGCGGTGCGCCGCCAGCGTGAAGTTGCCCTGCTTGTCCCAGGGGAGAGCCGACTTCACCGGGTCCGAGTAATAGCCGGCGATGCCGTCGTTGAGGTTCTTGGTGTCGGTGCCCTTCTTGACCAGCACCTCGCCGTTCTTCATCGCGGGTACGTGCAGGAAGCCGATGCCGTCCTTGGTGTCGAGAGCGCCGGGCCCGTCGGCCCAGTGGTCGCGGACGGTGTGGCCCTGCTTCGCGGCCTCGCGGTCGGCGAGCACATTGGTCCACCACAGGGAGTAGACGACGAACAGGCCCAGCACCAGGCCCGCAGTGATCAGCAGCTCACCGAAGACACTGACCGCGGTCGCCACGGGATGACGGTCCCTGCTCCGCACCGGGGGCGCGGACTCGTCGGTCTGTTCTTCCTGCTGCTGGGTCCTCGCTGCCACCGCACCCGTCCCTGTTGTGATGATGTTCAGCCGACGAGCGCGTCGGGCTTCCCCTTGCTGCGCGGCCGTTCGTCGACCATCTTGCCCCAGACGATCAACCGGTATGTACTCGTGAATTCGGGCGTACAGGTCGTCAGAGTGATGTAGCGGCCGGGCTTTGTGAAACCCGATCCGGGTGGCACCGGTCCGATCACCGAGACGTTGGACGGCGACGTCTGCGGAAGGACGCTGGTCATCTCGTACGTGTAGTACGCGTCCTGTGTCTCGACCACGATCGGGTCACCCTTGCTCAGCCGGTTGATGTAGCGGAACGGTTCGCCGTGCGTGTTGCGGTGACCGGCCAGCGCGAAGTTGCCCTGCGCGGCCGACGGCATCGCCGTACGGAGCGCGCCGTCGCCGTAGTGACCGACCATCCCGCGGTCGAGGACCTTCTCCTTGCTGGTGCCCTCGGCGATCGGCGCGACCACGTCGAGTTTCGGGATGTGGATGATGGCGAAGCCCTGCCCCGGCTCGAACGCTCCGGGCTTGCGGTCGCCCTTTGCCCAGTCGTCCTGGATCTTGTGCGTCTCGTTGCCCGCGATCTGTTCCGCGCGCACATTCGTCCACCACAGCTGGTACGTGACGAACAGCAGCATCAGCACACCGAGCGAGATGAACAGCTCGCCGACGACCCTGCTGGCGACGACGGCGGGGCTGTCCTTGGCCGCGCGGGCGGCGCGCCTCGCCTCGACGCGCGTCAGCGGTCTCCCGTCCGGCGCCGTCGATTCCGACCGGGCTTCCGGCCGCGGGTCGGCGCGTCGACGGCCGCGCCCCTTGGCGGCGCGCCGACGCTCGGCGCGGCCGCCGGCAGGCGGGTCCGTCCGCGGTCCGTGTTCGGCCGGTTCCGGGTGGGAGCCAGTGGCCACCGTGCTGTCCGCGTCGGGCTCCGGTGCGTGCTCGGGCGCGTACCGCGGCTCCGCCTCCGGTCGCAGCGCGGGTTCGGGTGGAGTCACCGCACGATCGGCCATGTGCCGGGTGTCGGCCGTCCGCAGACCGACCGTCTCTTCGTGGAGGGGGAGCGGCTGAGGCGAAGACGCCGTGACGGGCTCCTGCTGCCCGTACCAGTCCCGTTCGTACCCCTCGGGGTCGTACCACTCGCGCGGCGCCCCCTGGGGCTCTTGAGCCCCTTGTGACGCCTGCGCCTGCCCGTCCTGCGCCACCCCGGTGGCCGCCCCCTCCGCCGGAGGGTTCTCCGCCGGGAACCACGGCGAGGCGTGCTGCCCCGGCAGCGGATCGTTCAGCGGATCCGCCAACTGGTCGACTGCCGCCTCGAACGCGCCCGTGGGCTCGTACGCATGTTGCTCGTACGGGCCGTCCTGTCCGGGGTCGTGCTCGGGACGGAGTGCGGTCACGCGACGGCCTTGCCCACCACTGGCGCGAGCCCCACCGACCTCGCGACAGCGCCCGCATCACCGCACTGCGTCAGCCAGTTGGCCAGCATCAGATGGCCGTACTCCGTCAGCACCGACTCCGGATGGAACTGCACGCCCTCCACCGCCAGATCCCGGTGGCGCAGGCCCATGATGATGCCGTCGGCCGTGCGCGCCGTGACCTCCAACTCCTGCGGGATCGTGTCCGGTTCGGCGGCGAGCGAGTGGTAGCGGGTCGCGGTGAACGGGGACGGCAGTCCGGCGAAGACTCCCTTGCCCTCGTGGGTCACCGGCGACGTCTTGCCGTGCAGCAGCTCCGGGGCCCGGTCCACCACACCGCCGTACGCCACGGCCATCGACTGCATGCCGAGGCAGACACCGAAGACCGGAACGCCGGTCGCAGCACAGTGGCGCACCATGTCGACGCAGACTCCGGCCTGCTCGGGGGTGCCGGGGCCGGGCGAGAGCAGGACACCGTCGAAGCCGTCCTGGGCATGGTCCGTGGTCACCTCGTCGTTGCGCAGCACTTCGCACTGGGCGCCGAGCTGGTAGAGGTACTGAACGAGGTTGAAGACAAAACTGTCGTAGTTGTCGACGACAAGGATGCGGGCGCTCACTGGCCGGCCCCCCTTCCGCTCGTGCCGTCGACCGTCACGTCCCCGAACGGAAGCAGCGGCTCGGCCCACGGGAAGACGTACTGGAAAAGCACATAGACGACGGCGAGCGCCAGGACGAGCGAGATGAGCCCGCGCACCCACACATTGCCCGGCAGATGCTTCCAGATCCAGCCGTACATGCTGTCCCCTCCATTCGGTACGGGACCAGACTAAAGGGCCGGGGCCGGGGCGTGGGTCAGCTGTGGAAAGCTGCGGGTCTGCCGTCGGTCACAGGCTGGGTCGCGTCGAGGTGCGCCCAGGCGATCAGCCGGTGGCTGCTGCCCCATTCGGGGTCGCAGGTCGTCAGCGTCAGATAGCGTCCGGGGCCGTCGAAGCCGGACTTGCGGGGGACGGGGTCGATCACACCGGTGTCGCTCGGCACGGTCCGGTAGGGCTTCTTGTCGATGCGGTACGTGAACCATGTCGTGCCGTCCGTCACGATCACCGCGTCACCGGCACGCAGCTTCGGGAAATCCTTGAAGGGATCCCCGTACGTGCGTCGGTGTCCGGCCACGGCGAAGTTGCCCGTCGCGCCGGGGGAGGCGGTTCCCCGGTAGTGACCGAGGCCCTTCTGTAACGTTCTGACCTTGGTGTTCTCCAGGATGGGCCACTCCCAGCCCCTGCCGAGGCGGGGGATGTACAGCATCGCGAACGCCTTCCCGTCCGGGTACGCGGCGGGTGTGGGCGGCGCGGACGCGGTGGAAGCGGGCGCATCGGCGGTGGGCGAGGGCGACGCGGCCGACGCGGGTGCGGACACGGCCCCGCGAGCCCACCGGTCCTGAAGGCCGTCGATCTGCCCCTCGGTAGCGCCTGCGGCCTTCACTCCGGTCCAGAACAGCACGTAGACCACAAAGAGGATGATCAGGGCGCCAACGGTGATGCACAGTTCGCTGAACGTCCTGACGATCAGTCGCACCGACACCGGTCGGCCTCCCCGGAACTGCTCGCTACTTCACCGGCTTCGCATAGTGGAGATCCACTGTGCCCGAGTAGCCGGGAAGAGTCACCGCCTCGCGCTCGTCGACTTTCCAGCCCAGCCCGTACGCCTTCACGTACAGCAGGTAGTTCTGGATCGCCGGGGAGTTGTCGAGGGCCTTCTTGAGGCTGTCCGGGTCACCGACCGCGGTGATCTTGTACGGGGGTGAGTAGACCCGGCCCTGCAGGATCAGGGTGTTGCCGACGCAGCGCACGGCACTGGTGGAGATCAGCCGCTGGTCCATGACCCGGATACCGCGGGCCCCACCCTGCCAGAGAGCGTTGACGACCGCCTGCAGATCCTGCTGGTGAATGACCAGGTCATTGGGTTGCGGGTCGGGGTAGCCGGGCTTCGCGGTGGCGTCCGGCGGGGCGTCGTCGAGGGTGACGGCAATGGCCCGGCCGGAGAGCTTCGCGGTGCCTGCCTCCCGCTCCAGCGCCTTGAGCCTGGCGTCCTCCGCCTTCGTGCTGCCGTCGTCGCGCTGGGCGAGGGAGTCGATGTCGTCACGCAGGGATGCGTTGGAGTCGTCGAGCGCCGCGTTCTTCCCGCTGCGCTGCTGGATCAGGTCGGAGAGCTTCAGCAGCGAGGAGTCGGTGCGGATGTTGGTGCCCTTGGCCGTGTTGGCACTGGTGACGAAGATCAGTCCGGCGAGGGCGAAGACGGCAGCGGTGAGCACCCGGACCGGGTGCCTGAGGGGGCGCCGGACCGGCCCTTGGGGAGAGTCGGCAGAATTGCTCAACGTACCCTTATCTCCTTCGGCGCCACGGAAGCACTACGCTAACGGACGCCCGGGGGAGGCAGCATTCCCCCTCGCGCCCCGGCGCCAGCCATAGTTCCCTGCGCGGTCACGCAGCGCATCGACAGGAGAGTTCCTCGTGCCGAAGTCACGTATCCGCAAGAAGGCCGACTTCACGCCGCCTCCGGCGAAGCAGGCAACCAACATAAAGCTGACCAACCGCAGTTGGGTGGCGCCGGTGATGCTGGCGTTCTTCCTGATCGGTCTGGCCTGGATCGTCGTTTTCTACGTGACCGACGGCGATCTGCCGGTCGACGCGCTCGGGAACTGGAACATCGTCGTCGGCTTCGGCTTCATCGCCGGCGGCTTCGGCGTCTCCACACAGTGGAAGTAGCTCCACCTCGTACCTGGCACCACAGCTGACCCCGGTAGTGCAACCCTTGCCCTGAGTTACCCACAGCGTTATCCACAGGTGGGGGAAAAGGTCAGACGATCTGTGGATAACTCCTTGGATGTTGACGCCGGTGTGACTGCAGCCTCCCCCATCAAGGGGTGGCACGCCCCTTGTCCGGACTGGAAAAACCCAGCTCAGCGACAAGGGGCACAGTTGTACCCACAGAAATGCACAAGATCACACCCCGGCTGTGGACAACTGCACGAAGGGCGACGTCAGCCGGTCTGCGATCACTCTGTGATCAGGTCAGCGCGGCCGTTCTGGCGACCACGATGAGGATCACCGCCGCCAGGACCAGCGCACAGGTGCCGTACTGCACCAGTGCACGCCGTCCGCGCGGTGCATGCACCAGGGCGATGGCGATCACCGTGCCCGCGATCAGACCGCCGACGTGCGCCTGCCAGGCGATTCCGCCCCAGGTAAAGGTGAAGAGCAGGTTCAGCGCGAGGAGCACGAGAACCGGCCGCATGTCGTAGTTCAGGCGGCGCATGAGCACCGCGGTGGCGCCCAGCAGGCCGAAGATGGCGCCGGAGGCACCGAGCGAGGGCTGATTCGGTGCTGCGAGCCAGTAGGTGAGAGCGCTGCCCGCCAGGCCGGAGAGCAGATAGAGCGCGAGGTAGCGGGCGCGCCCGAGCGCTGCCTCCAGGGGGCCGCCGAGCCACCACAGGCCCAGCATGTTGAACGCGATGTGCCACACCTCCTGGTGCAAGAACATCGACGTCACCAGCCGGTACCACTGGCCCTCGGCAACACCCTCCGGCGGGCCGCCGTAGTAGAGGTTGGCCCGGCCGAACAGCGTCAGATCCGGGAGCAGGGCCGACTTCACGTGCACCACGATGAACAGGGCGACATTGAGAGCGAGCAGGATCTTGGTGACCAGCCGGGGGTCGGCTGCGACGGTGCCGCCGGCGAGGGTGCGCGGCTGATTGGCCGCCGGTCCGTGCCCCGTGCCGGATCCCTGGCGGACGCAGTCCGGACACTGGAAGCCGACCGAGGCGCTGACCATGCATTCGGTGCAGATCGGGCGGTCGCAGCGGGTGCAGCGGATCCCTGTCTCACGGCCCGGGTGGCGGTAGCAGCCGAGCGGGCCGTCGGTGGCGCCGGACTGGTCCCGGGTGCCGGGCGGCTGCTCGTCCATCGGTCCCATCACTTCCTGGTCCCCTTGGTATCTCGTGAGCGGCAGCGCGCACAAAGCCGCCCTGCTCATCCGCTATGTAAGCAGTACGGACAAGCAGGGCGGTTGGTTCCCGACGGAGGAATCAGAGAGTGATCATCCGGTGACCACCGGAGATCATCGGGTCTCGACGACGACCGACTCGATCACCACGTCCTGCACCGGACGGTCGGTGCGGGCGTTGGTCTGGGTGCCCGCGATGGCGTCCACGACCTTCTTGCTGGCCTCGTCCGTCACTTCACCGAAAATGGTGTGCTTGCCGGTCAGCCACGCGGTGGGCGAGACGGTCACGAAGAACTGCGAGCCGTTGGTGCCCGGGCCGGCGTTGGCCATGGCCAGCAGGTACGGCTTGTTGAAGCTGAGGTCCGGGTGGAACTCGTCACCGAACTCGTAGCCCGGGCCACCGGTGCCGTTGCCCAGCGGGTCGCCGCCCTGGATCATGAAGCCGCTGATGACACGGTGGAAGACGGTGCCGTCGTACAGCCGGTCCTTGGACTTCTTGCCGGTCGCGGGGTGGGTCCACTCGCGCTCGCCCGTGGCGAGCTCGACGAAGTTCTTGACCGTCTTGGGCGCGTGGTTCGGCAGAAGCCGGATCTCGATGTCGCCTTGGTTGGTCTTCAAGGTGGCGTAAAGCTGCTCGGCCACGATCTGCCTTCCGTAAGTCTTCGCTGACGTCCACCGATCCTCGCACGGACCATCCCTCAGGTCGCCCGACCGCCACCCGCGAACGGACATCCCTCACCTTCTTGCCTGATTTCACGCCGCTCGCCTGCCGCTTCCCGCAGGAACAAATGAGGCCAAGCGCGTGACGAACCGGCGCGTACTGAGCTGAACCGTGGCATTGTCGTCGGCAAGCTCCCCTTGCACCGCATTGCCCGAGGACGTCTCTCATGACCGTCCCTCACGACCGTCGCTCATGACCCGGATGCCCGCCCCACATGCCACTTGGGCCACCGGCAGGCATGATCTCGAAATGGGTGGAAAGGCGGAGTACCTACCCGCCACCAAGGAGGAGGATCCCGTGACCCGCATCGACAGCGTGCGCGCCGCAACCGACTCGGCGAAGGAGAGCGTGCAGCACGCCGCGGAAGTGGTGGCGCCCTACGCCGGAACGGCCAAGGACCAGGCCGCACGTTATGCGCACGAGGCCCGTACGCGGCTCGCGCCGAAGGCGTCGAAAGCAGCCCAACAGGCCCGCGTCCAGTACGACGCATATCTCGCACCGCATATCGAACTGGCCCGCTCTCATGTGCCGCCCAAGGTCGACGAGGCCGCTCAGCGCGCCGCGCTCCGCACCCGCCAGGCCACCAAGTACGCCGCGGAGTACACCGTGCCCCGCGTCGGGTCCGCGGTGGCCGCCGCGCAGCCCGTCGCCGAGGAGGCCACGTCCCGCAGCATCGCGGCCCTGGCCGCCCTGCGCGGTCAGGTCACGCCGAAGGAGATCCAGCAGCTGGCCAGAAAGCACAGAAGGCGGGCCAAGGCCGGCCGCGCGCTGAAGGGCTTCGCCGTGGTCTCCCTGGTGGCGGCCGGCAGCTATGCCGCCTGGCGGTGGTGGGACAAGCAGGCCAACCCGGACTGGCTGGTCGAACCGCCCGCCCCCACGGAGGTCTCCGACCGCGCACCGCTGACCTCGGTCGACGGCAGCGGCCCGACGGTCCTCGACCCCGAGGTCCGTGCCAAGCAGGACGACGCCGGCCCCGACGGGACGGACGAGGTGGACGGAACGGACCTCGACGACCGCCGCTGAGCCACCGGCCCGACAGAACGGGCGCCGGGAAAACCCTGGGGTTTTCCGGCGCCCGTTGCGTTGTTCATGGAGAGCCATCGGCAGAGGAGAAGAGTGGACTTTCCGCTTCCGCTGTTGGACTTCTGTGCCGAGTTCCGTCCGCATACCTTCCGGACCGGCGCATCCTGACAGATCTTGTCGCGTGCATCGCAATCCATGCATGGCGTCCGTGTCAGGAGAAGCCCATGGTCCGGCACCGCACCGCACTCCGCCGCCTCCCCGCAACGTGCGCGGCACTGGCCGCGTACGCGGTTCTCGCCATCGCCCCGGCCGGTGCCGAGGAGCCACCACCCCTCGTCGACCCCGCCACCCCTGCCGGAGTCCAGCCGCTCGGCGCCGGACCCCGGGCGGCCCAGGCCCTGGTGTTCAGCGACGAATTCACCGGAACCGCCCTGGACACCTCGAAGTGGACCGCCCGTGACCAGGAGCGCACCGAATCCTCCCGTACCGACGGGAACCGCTGGTGGTACAGACCCGGCAACGTGCGCGTCATCACCGACAACGGCGGAAACCTCGCGATCGACCTCACCAAGCTCGCGGACAAGCAGTACGCGGGCGGCCGTGTCGACAGCCAGGGCAAATTCGACTACACCCATGGCACCCTCGAAGCCCGCGTCCACACGTCGTACGCGACCGACGGCCATCTCGCCGCGGTCTGGCTGCAGGCGAGCGCCGGACACGGCTCGGTCCTGGGAACGGCCGCGGACGGTGCCGAGTACGACATCGTGGAGACCGCCGACCAGGCCGACACGTACCCCGTCACCGTTCATTACGACGGCTACGACGCCGACCACAAGTCGTCCTCCGCGATGGTGGGTGCGCCCGGACTGCACAGCAGCTGGTACCACACCTACGGCATGAGCTGGACGCCCACCCGGATCCAGTTCACCTTTGACGGCGCCGTCGTCCGCACCCTCACCGACCCGAAGCTCGTCAGCCTGGTCAGGGAGTTCCCGATCCTCTCCCACGAATGTCTGCAGTTCGCCGACGGCCAACTGGCCAACGCTCCGCTCGATTCGAATTCCACGATGTACGTCGACTACATCCGCGTCTGGCAGTAGCCCCGTGCCGCCGGCCCCGGCCGGACAGCCACTCCCGTGGGACGGGCACGCGGGAAGAGGCGGTACGGAATCCGAACCGCCTCTTCGCACACGGGCATGCGCCGAAGTCCGCTCACAGGACCTTGGAGAGGAAGGTCCTGGTGCGGTCGTGCTGCGGGTTGGTGAGGACGTCCCGGGGGTTGCCGGCTTCGACCACCACGCCGTCGTCCATGAAGACGAGGGAGTCGCCGGCTTCGCGTGCGAAGCCCATTTCGTGGGTGACTACGACCATGGTCATGCCTTCTTCGGCGAGGCCGCGCATGACGTCGAGGACGTCGCCGACGAGTTCGGGGTCGAGGGCGGAGGTGGGCTCGTCGAAGAGCATCAGCTTGGGTTCCATCGCCAGGGCGCGGGCGATGGCGACGCGCTGTTGCTGCCCGCCGGAGAGCTGGGAGGGGTAGTTGCCGGCCTTGTCGGCCAGGCCGACGCGGTCCAGCAGTTTTCCGGCGCGTTCGCGGGCGACGGCTTTGGTTTCACCCTTGACCTGGACGGGGGCTTCCATGACGTTCTCGAGGGCGGTCATGTGCGGGAAGAGGTTGAAGCGCTGGAAGACCATGCCGATGTCACGGCGTTTGAGAGCGACCTCGCTGTCCCTGAGCTCGTGGAGCTTGTTGCCGTTCTGCCGGTAACCGACGAGGTCGCCGTCGACGTGGAGGCGGCCTGCGTTGATCTTCTCCAGGTGGTTGATGCAGCGCAGGAAGGTCGATTTGCCGGAGCCGGAGGGGCCGATGAGGCAGAACACCTCGCGGGGGGCGACTTCGAGGTCGATGCCCTTGAGGACCTCGATCGGGCCGAAGGACTTGTGGACGCCCTCCGCCTTCACCATCGCGGTCATGCCGTGACTCCCTTCGGGCGGCGCACGGAAAGCAGGGTGGCTCTGATCTTCTGCAGCGGAGTCGGCGGGAGGCTGCGGCTGGAACCGCGGGCGTAGTGCCGTTCCAGGCAGTACTGGCCGACGCTGAGGACCGAGGTGAGGACGAGGTACCAGACGGCTGCCAGGAACAGCATCTCCACCGGCGCACCGGAGGTCTGGCCGATGTCCTGGGCCTGACGAAGGAGTTCGTCGTACTGCACCGCGGCTACCAGGGAGGTCGTCTTGAGCATGTTGATGACCTCGTTGCCCGTGGGGGGCACGATGACGCGCATGGCCTGGGGTATGACGACGCGGCGCAGGGTCTTGCCGTGGCTCATGCCGAGGGCGTGGGAGGCCTCGGTCTGGCCCTCGTCGACCGAGAGCAGACCGGCGCGGCAGATCTCGGCCATGTATGCCGCTTCGTTCAGCCCCAGCCCCAGGAGTGCGGTGAGGAACGGCGTCATGAAGTCGGACCATTCGTCCTTGTAGAACGGGCCGAGGTTGATGTACTCGAAGACGAGGCCGAGGTTGAACCAGACGAAGAGCTGGACCAGAACCGGGGTGCCGCGGAAGAACCAGATGTAGAACCAGGAGATCGATGAGGTCACCGGGTTCTTCGACAGGCGCATGACCGCGAGGATGATGCCGCCGATGATTCCGATGGCCATCGATAGGACGGTCAGGATCAGGGTCTGGCCGACGCCGTCGAGGATACGGCGGTCGAGGAAGTAGTCGGGGACGGCGGCCCAGTTGATCTTTCCCTGTGAGAAGGCGTAGACGATCGCCGTGAACAGTGCGATCGCGATGACGGCGGCGATGTACCGGCCGTGGTGCCGGACCGGAACGGCTCTGATGACCTCCCGCTCGCCGGGCGGGGCTGTGGTCTCAACAGACATGGGAGTGCTGCCTCTCAACGGCTCGATGACGTTTCTTCGCCGGTCATGTGCCGCCGTTGATCTTTGCCTCGGTCACCGCGCCGGCCTCGACACGCCACTTGGCGACGATCTTCTTGTACTCGCCGTTCTTGATGACGGCGTCGAGCGCGGCCTGAATCGCTTCGCGGAGCTGGGTGTTGCCCTTGGCGACGGCGATGCCGTACGGGGCAGCCTCGACCTGATCGCCGACGATCCGGAAGTCGTTCCCGCCGCCCGAGGTCTTGGCCGCGTACGCCGCCACCGGGAAGTCGGACACCCCGGCGTCCGTGCCGCCGGACCGCAGCCGGGTCTGGGCCTGCTGGTCGTTGTCGAAGGCCTCGATCGCGATCTTGCCCTTCTTGGCCTTCACGCACTTGGCGTTCTCGAGCTCGGCAAGGTCCTCGGAGACCGTGCCGCGCTGGACGACGATCTTCTTGCCGCACAGGTCGGCCCAGGTCCTGATGCCCTGGTCGTCGTCCTTCCTGGTGTAGATCGAGACACCGGCGGTGAAGTAGTCGACGAAGTCGACGCCCTCGCCGACCTTCTTCCCGGTCTCCGGGTCGACGCCGTTCTGCCGGTCCTTGGTATCCGTCATGGCCGACATGGCGAGGTCGTACCGCTTCGCGCGCAGACCGGTGATCAGCGCGTCGAAGGTGCCGTTCTCGAACTCGAACTTCACACCCAGCTGCTTGCCGAGGGCGTCCGCGATGTCCGGGTCGATCCCGACGACCTTGCCGGAGCTGTCCTTGAACTCGACCGGCGGGTACGCAATGTCCGATCCGACCTTGATCACGCCCTTGTCGCGGATCGCCGGGGGCAGCTTGTCCGCGAGCGGGGCCGCGGAGGTGACGCCGGGGACGCAGTCGTCGGACTCGTCGTTCGTCTGGTTGCCACAGGCGACCAGGAGGGAGAGGAGTCCTGCCGTGGCGACGGCTGCCACGGCTCGGCGTGCGGCGAGTGGTCTGGTCATGGTGTTTTCTCCGTGGATTCGGACCGGGAGGGGAAGTCGGCTCAGTGCGGGAGACGTGCGTCGGGGTCGACGACACGAAGGCGCGAGACGGCGGGGTCGAGCGCTCCGCGTACATGACCGCTGGGAGCCGTGGCGGTGCGCTGGAGGAAATCGATCACTTCGGTCGTGATGACCTCGCCCGGCAGCACGTTGGGGATGCCCGGGGGGTAGGCCGCCAGGGTGTCCGCCGAGATCATGCCGACCGCATCCGAGGCCGGCACGGACCGAGAGGGGCTGAGAAAGGCATCGCGGGCGGTGAGCCGGGCCGGGCCGGGAGACGGCAGCCGCAGGCGGCGCCAGTCGCCCTCGCCAACGCCGACCAGAGGGGTGGGAAGGCAGTGGAGGGCTTCGATGAAGCGGTCCATGTCGGGCACGGCGCCCGCGCCCACCACGGCGACGACCGCGGAATCGGTCGCCACCTCCACCATGATCTGGTGGTCGCGTGCCAGGAGCCGACGTGCTTCGTGCCCGGATATGCCGCCACTGCGGGTGTCGATGGCGATCCGCAGAGGATCGGCGGCGACGATGTCCGGGAACAGCTCGAAGGTGTCGCTGACGATCGCGTACCGGCCGAGTCTCCGGATCACCCGGCGGGCGCTCTCGGCCGCCTCCACCGATGCGCCGACGCCTTCGCGGTTGGTCACCAGGCTCGCCCGCGCCACGTCGAGCGACGCCATCAGCAGCGCACTCGCGCTCGTCGACTGCACCATGCGGAAGGCACGGTCCACGAACGGCTCCAGGCGGTCGGTGAACGGGCCGTGGCCGAGATGGAGCATCGCCGACTGGGTGAGGCTGCCCGCCAGCTTGTGTGTGCTGGACGTGACCAGGTCGGCGCCCTGGGAGAGCGCGTTGTCGGGGAGGCCGGGGTGGAAGCCGAAGTGCGAGCCCCACGCCTCGTCCACGATCAGTGGAACGCCTGCGGCGTGGGCCGTCTCGGCCAGGGCGCGGACATCGGCGACCGCGCCGAAGTAGCTGGGTGTGACGACGTACGCGGCCGCCGCGTCCGGGTGCGCGGCGAGGGCCTTGGCCAGGTCCCCGGCGGTGACTCCATGAGCGATGCCCTGGTCCGTGTCGACCGACGGCTGCACGAAGGCGGCGTCCAGCCCCGACAGCACGAGCCCGTCGATGACGCTTGAGTGGACGCTGCGCTGCACGACCAGAACGCGGCCGAGTGCCGGTGCCACGAGGGACGCGATCTGGTTGCCCTGCGAGGCGCCGTTGGTCAGGAACCACGTACGCCGGGCGCCCCAGGCGTCCGCGGCCAGGGCGAGTGCTTCCTGCAGCGGAGCCTTGGCGCCGAGATCGATCCCGTCGAGGAGCGGCGGGAAGTCCAGGCGGAGCGGCTCGGCCCCCAGGAGGGAGGTCAGAGGTTCGAAGCTGAGCGTGTCCGCCGCGTGTCCGGGGACGTTCAGTCGAACCCAGCTGCGGCGTGCGTGGGCCCGTAGGGCTTCGGCGTACGGAGCACGGTGCTGTCCGGATCCGGTCGGCCGTCGCGCATCAGTGGATGTGGTGGTTGTGCTGTTCACGCCGGTGAGCGTCGCACCCCCCGAGCTATCGAGGAATACATGAGTTCCCTGCAGCCCTCCATATAATGTCTATATGCTTGAGCTCCGTCAGCTGCACGTACTGAAGGCGATCGCGCAGGAGGGCTCCCTGGCCGCAGCCGCCCGCGCCCTCCACTACACACAGCCGACGATCAGCCACCACCTCGCGGTGCTCGAGTCTCATTTCGACGCACGTCTCGTGCAGCGCGGGCCGCGCGGGGCCGCACTGACCGAGCTCGGCGTGGCACTGCTGCCGCACGCGGAGGCAGTGCTCGAACGGCTGAGACTCGCCGAGAGGGAAGTCCGGGACCTCGCCGAACGGGGCGCGCACACGCTGCACATCGGCACGTTCCCCACGGCCGGCGCACTGCTGCTGCCGCCCGCGGTGAAGGCTCTCCGTTACGCCGGGGTGCACATCTCGCTCACCGAAGGCGAACTGCCGACCCTGCTGCAAGGACTGCGCGCACGGGAGCTCCACGCCGCGCTCGTCTTCTCCCAGCCGGGTGACCGACTCGATCTCGACGACGACTTCGAGCTGTATCCACTGCTGCACGATCCACTGCAGCTGGTTCTGCCCGAGGACCACCGGTGCGCCGACCGGACACACGTAACCCTCGAAGAACTCAGGGACGACGACTGGATCGGCGCGGCCGACCCCCGCGACCCGTGCGACCGCCTCCTGTCCTGGGCCTGCGCCCAGCACTCCTTCGAACCTGTGCACACCCTGCGTACGGACGACTACGCAGTCGTCCAGGGATTTGTCGCCGCCGGCGCGGGCGTGGCCCTCATCCCCCGGCTCGCCCTCGGCCCGCGCGAGGACGTCGCCGTACGACAACTCAAGGGCGCCCCACTGGCACGGGAGATCAGCGTTGCCGTACTCCGCACCACCGCCGCGCGCAGCATTCGCGAGCTGGTGGACGCCCTCACGGAACAGGCGAGGCTGATCCAGCGGCGCTGGAGCGACGCGGACGCCGGACTCGCGTAGCCGGCCTCGTGCGGTCCGCGTCACCCGCTGCCGCGGACTCACTCTTGTCCCGCGCGCCGATGGATGCCATACGGCGGCGCTACAGCAGAACCGCACTGACACGGCGCTGGCGTCAGAAACACAGAGACTCCCCCGGCCTGCGTTTCCACAGGCCGGGGGAGTCTCTACAGATGTGGAGCCTAGGAGATTCGAACTCCTGACATCTGCCTTGCAAAGGCAGCGCTCTACCAACTGAGCTAAGGCCCCAAAAAATGGACAGCAATGGACGCATCAGCGTCTCGGTCACCGCCGCAGACCAGAGTACCGGGTGACCCCCTGAAACTTCCAAAAAGATTGGGGCTCCCCGTCAGCAACCACTCTCCGTAAGATGCTCGTCGAGGTTCGCAGCAGCGAAGCCGCAGCGAAGGGGAGACGCAATGGACGCAGCTCAGCAAGAGGCAACGGCAAGAGCCAGGGAGCTTCAGCGCAGTTGGTACGGAGAGCCACTGGGGGCGCTCTTCCGTCGGCTGATCGATGATCTCGGCCTGAATCAGGCCCGGCTCGCCGCCGTACTCGGTCTGTCCGCCCCCATGCTCTCCCAGCTGATGAGCGGCCAGCGGGCGAAGATCGGCAACCCGGCGGTCGTCCAGCGTGTCCAGGCCCTGCAGGAGCTGGCCGGCCATGTCGCCGACGGCAGCGTCAGCGCGGGGGAGGCCACCGACCGCATGGAAGAGATCAAGAAGTCCCAGGGTGGTTCCGTCCTCACCGGCACCGGTCAGACCTCGACCACGGGCGGGGCGCCCACCGTCCGACGCGTGGTCCGCGAGATCCAGTCGCTGCTGCGGTCGGTCGCGGCCGCCGGGGACATCATCGATGCCGCCGACTCCCTCGCCCCGACCCACCCGGAACTGGCAGAGTTCCTCAAGGTGTACGGGGCAGGGCGCACCGCGGACGCGGTCGCGCACTACGAGGGACACCAGGGCTAGGGCCTGTCCGACAAGTCCTAGGGCACTACCCCCGAGAGCCGGGCACGAGCCGAAACAGGAACTGGGAGCGGGCGCAGCGCAATGGGTGAGGTCTTCGCGGGTCGGTACGAGCTGATCGATCCGATCGGACGTGGTGGCGTCGGCGCCGTGTGGCGTGCCTGGGACCACCGGCGCCGCCGGTACGTGGCGGCCAAGGTGCTCCAGCAGAGCGACGCGCACACGCTGCTGCGCTTCGTCCGCGAGCAGGCGCTGCGGATCGAGCATCCGCATGTGCTCGCCCCGGCCAGTTGGGCTGCGGACGACGACAAGGTCCTGTTCACCATGGATCTGGTCAGCGGCGGCTCGCTGGCACATGTCATCGGCGACTACGGCCCGCTGCCCCCGCGCTTCGTCTGCACGCTGCTGGACCAGCTGTTGTCCGGGCTGTCGACGGTGCACGCCGAGGGGGTCGTGCACCGCGACATCAAACCCGCCAACATCCTGATGGAGGCCACCGGCACCGGCCGGCCGCATCTGCGGCTCTCCGACTTCGGCATCTCCATGCGCAAGGGCGAGCCGCGCCTCACCGAGACCAACTATGTGGTGGGAACGCCGGGTTACTTCGCGCCCGAGCAGATGATGGGTGCGGAGCCCGACTTCCCCGCCGACCTCTTCGCCGTCGGTCTCGTCGCGCTGTATCTGTTGCAGGGTCAGAAGCCCGACTCCAGGGCTCTCGTCGAGCATTTCGCGTCGCACGGCACACCCAGCGCCCCGCAAGGCATCCCGGAACCGCTGTGGCAGGTCCTCGCAGGCCTGCTCCAGCCGGATCCCCAGGCCCGGTTCCGGACGGCCACGGGCGCGCGCAAGGCCCTGACCGCCGCCGTCGAGATGCTGCCGGAGCCCCGCGTCGACGACGAACCGGTGGAGGTCTTCGACCAGATCGGCCCGCTGCCCGCCGGATTCGGTCCCGCAGGCCCCCTCGCGGCCCCCCGGACTCCCGCCCAACCCGCGCATGCCGCGCAGCACCCACAGATCACACCCGCGGGCCAGGCACTCCAGCAGGACGCCCACCTGCCCGGACAGCCGTCCGTACAGCAGCCGCACACCCCGTCGCCCTCCCCGATGTCGGAGACGGGCAGCTTCCACCTCGCCCCGCCTCCGCAGCAGCCACCCACCCCCCAGCCACAGGCCCGGACTCAGCCCCAGCCCCATCCGGTGCAACCGGCCGCTTTCCCCCATCCGCTCCCGGCGCATACTGGTTCCCCCTTCCCTGCCGCCGCACCGGATCCCTCCCAGGCCCCGACAGCCGCGGTGCAGCACGAACAAGCTCTCACTCGTGCTTACACCGCTCAGCAGCCGCAGGTTCCCCATCCCACAGCGGGAGTTCCCGCGCACGTTCCTCAGAAGCGTCCGGGACCGCCCCCGAAGGTGGCGGTCCCGGTCCTGCTGGTGGCGCTGATCTGTTTCGCCGTAGGTATCTGGGCACTGACTCAGACCTGAGTTCACCGGCCTCGGCCGCTGACGGCTCCGGCCCGCCAGGCCCGCCCCCGGAATCACCAGGCCTGCGGCGGTCCTCCGTACGGCGGCTGCCCGGCCGTGCCCACGGCTGCCTGCCCGCCCGCGACGGTCGCCACGCGTCGCCGCGCGAGCAGCGTCCACGCCCCGAGTGCGAGCACGAGCACGGCGCCCGCGCCGATCCCGGCGGCGGCAACCACCTCCATCGTGTCGCTCTTGGCGGCCTGCGGGGCGCTCTGCCCGTTCCTGGCCATGTCCTTGTCATCCTGTGTGACACCGAAGACCCCGGCGGAACCCCCATACGGCGACGGACCCGCGGAGTTCTCGACCTTCACCTTGAGGGTCATCGGGATCGCCTTCTTGCCGTAAGCCTTCTCGACCTCCGGGCTCAGCGTCACCGACAGGTAGTACCAGCCCGCGAACCGCATGGCGCTGACATCGGCGCTGGAGGCGAACCGGTTCTCGTACGCCACCGGAGGCAGCGGATCCAGTGACACGGAGGCCGGCCTACCCGAGTACGACAGCGGCGAGGCCTCGTCGACATGGCCGTGCGCCGGATTGTCCAGGGACAGTGCGAGCGCGCTGCCGACGTATTCGTCCGAGCCGTCGACGCTGTTGCCGAGATCGACGGTGGCGAAGATCTGCTGTCCCCAGTCCACCGGCACCCGGTAGAAGCGGGTCTGCCCCGGCTCGATGCTGTCATCCCACTCGCCGGTCTCCAGGCTGGTGGCGTCGTAATAGCTGGTGCCGCCCGGCCGCTTCTGCGCGGCCTGGGTGGGCGGTGACGGTGACGCCGACGGCCAGTTCTCCGGCGCCTCGGTCGGTACCGACCCGCTCTGCTTCAGCTTCGGCTCCGACTCGTAGCGGAGCTCCAGGTCCCACTCCTCCGGAGTCGAGGTCTCCTTGCCCTCCCGCTCGACCAGCACGTTGTACGTACCGGCCTCGTCGCAGGTGGTGCTGCCCTTCTCCGGGACCCGGTAGGCGTACGCGGCGATCGGACGGGGGAACTCCGCCGACTCGAACCTGGCATCCTCCGAGCTGCACTGCAGGTCCGTGCTGTCCCGGATGCTGACCGTGATGCCGTCCCCGTACGCGACCTGGCCGCCGAGCTTGGGCACCGCCACCGCCGAGACATATGCATTCGTGCCGGCATCGAGGTCGAGGCGGTAGTAGAGCTTCTCACCCGGCTTGATCGAGCTCTTGTACACGGATCCGGGGGTCAGCGCCGACGCGTCGGTGCTGACCTCCGCGCCCCGGACCGTCCTGGCCTCGGGGTCGAAGGTGTACGGAGCGGGCTCCCCGGCCGCGTACGCCTGCCCCGGCAGCGCCGCCACCGCGCACATCGCCGCGAACGCGGCCAGCGTCGCCCGGCCCCTGTTGCGCTGCCTCATCACGCGCTTCCCCTCGTCGTCTGGGTGGCCACCCTGCGGCGGCTGCGCACGAACACCAGCCCCGCGATCACAGCCACCACGGCGCCCGCCCCGGCAGCGGCCGCGATGCCGGTCCATCCTGCCCCGCCCGTACCATCGCTGTCTGCGGCTGCAGGCGAATTGCCCCTCTTGTCCGCCTCGTTGTCCGTCTTCTTCCCGAGGGCGGGCGCACCGTGCTCCGGTCCGGCCCACTCGTCGCCGAGCACCGACACCCGAAGCACCACACCGATCTGCGGGTTCTCGGCGATCTCGGCGGCCCGCGCACCCAGCGTCACGGAGATGTAGAACTCGCCCCTGGTGTGCACCGGCTGGACCGTGGAGCGGTACTCGTAGCGGTTGGTCCAGGCGACCGGAACCGACCCCATCCTGATTGCGGCCGGACGGCCGTTGTACATGGCCGTCGAGGTGAACTCGCTGCCACCGCCGACCGGGAAGCGGGCCGGCGTGAACAGCTGCGTCGCCCCGTACGAGTACGAGGAGACCTGCTCCACGGTCGGCTCGTTGGCGAACTCGACGTCGTAGCGCACCTGCTGGCCCCAGCCGGCCGGAACCTTGTACCAGAGCGTCTGCGACGGCAGGATCCGGTCGCGCCACACGCCCCGGCCGAGCTCCTTGGCATCGTTGAATCCGGTGCCGCCCCGCACATCACGGGGGTCACCGGAGGGCACCGCGGCGCTCCTGCCACCCACGCCGTACTCCGGCTCCGAGGCGGCGGGCGTGACACCCTTCTTCAGCGGCGCCTCCACCCCGTGGACAAGCTCCAGCGGCCAACGCGCGGCATCGGAGCCCTTCTTGCTCTCCCGCTCCACCACCAGCCAGTAGCGGCCCGCCCTGTCGCAGACGCGGGTTCCCTCCGGGGCGGGGATGCGGGCAACCGCCGAGGTCAGCGGGGCCGCACCCTCCTTCTGGTCGAAGTGCTCGGTGTTCGTCACGCAGGAACTGTCGGCGCCGTACGCAAGGCTGGTACGCAGCGCATCGAAGGTGTCGACAGCCGCGCCGGGCTGCGGCACAGCCGTCGCCGAGAAGTCCGCCGTGGACACCGCGTCCAGATCGACGGCGTAGTACCGCTTCTCACCCGGGCCGATGGCGTCCAGATACTGCCCGGGTGCGAGCAAGGGTGCCCGGTCGCCGGTCGCAGCGCCCTCGACCCGCTTGCCGCGGAACCGGTAGCGGTCCGCGGAGAGTTGCGATGCCCGCTGCAACTGCCTCGCCAGTGACTTGGCGTCCGGCGCGTCGTAGTATCGGCCGTTGCCCGCCTCCGCGATGCATTCGAGCTGCTCGCGAGCCTTGCCCTTCACCTGGAAGCCGACGGTGTCGATCCGCAGCCCGGCCCCGTCCTTGCCGAGCTGCTCGGCCATCTCGCAGGGCTGCGGCGTGCCGCAGTTGTCCTCACCGTCGGAGATCAGCAGGATCGTGCGCGTCCCCATGGCGCCGCCGGGACCGGGAAGGTCCTCCGCTGCCTTCTGCAGGGACAGACCGATGGGTGTGTCGCCCTTCGGCCGCACGCCCGCCACGGCCTGCTTCACGGCGGCACGGTCGAGCGGTTGCACCGGCCGTAGGAGCCGGGTGTCCGTGCATCCCTGAGGACGATCGGCGCCGTACACCCGCAGCCCGGTCGGATAGTGGTCGGGGAGACCGTCCACGACCGTGCCCACGGCACTACGTGCGGCCTCCATCCGGGTCCGGCCGGTGCCGTCGTCGTCCGCCATGGATCCGGACGAGTCGAGCACCATGACGAGGCTGCTGCTGTCCGGGGCAGCCGTGCCCGGCGCGGCAGCTGCACCACGGGCGCCGAGGGCTCCGGACCCGGCCGCCGCGACCGGCAGCGCTCCTGCCATCAGGGCGAGCAGTGCCCCGCCTGCCAATGCCCCCACTGCTGTTGCAGTCCGGCGGTGATTGAGTCCCCTCACCCGTGCCCCCTCGACCGAGATACCAACTCCTTTGCTCACGCAACTTATTGATTTGCGTAGGTGAACTCAAGAGCACAGGTGTCACGGTCCCGCAACAGCACGAAGCCCCGGCCGCTCAGCGACCGGGGCCCGCAAAAGGCTGTTCCGTCTCACACACCCGAACCTGCGGGCACGGAGTCAGTCGCCTCCGTCCACAGATCCTGCTCGGCGCGATCCGCCTGGATCTGGCGGTACACGAGGAGCCCGCCGATGGCTGCCAGTGCGACCAGGAGAAGCTTCTTCACCGCGCGACCTCGTCTTTCCTTGACGTAGGAGACTTCTGCCGCCCGACTATACACACCGGCCGATATCGATCGGTTACCTCCCTGCGGCCCAGCAGGCACCCGGGCAAAACCGACCATCCCGACCGGCCCGCGCCGACTCGTCCAGCCCGGTTGAACCATACGAGTGGTGTTCATCTGAAGATCGGCGGATCCGTGGCGTCGATCCCTGAAATCGCGAGCCGGATCCACATCATCAGAAAGGTAAGCAAACCGGACCACCCGAAAGCGAGGGGCCATGAGCGCCTTCAAGGTCAAGAGCATCTGGACCGCCTTCATCACCGCCTTCTTCGCGCTTCTCGCGTCGATGGGGCTCATCAGCGCCCCCGCCGCGAACGCGCAGCAGCCGACGGCCACGAACCAGGAGCACACGGGTGCTGCCACCGCAACCGCGACCACCCCGTCGGTGCGATGGACCCTTCCGCGTGACAGGGCGCTGCCACCCACGATGAAGCAGCGCATCCGCGCCGAGGCGCACGGCTCGTCACCGGCCACCAGGAACCTGACCGTGGACACGAGGAACACCTTGGGCGCCACAGACGCCACAGGTGCCGCCCGTATCGCTCACGGCGTCCCGGCGGGGAAGGCATCACTCCTTCCACCCTGAGAGCGGTGCACCTGACGCACAGGGCCCCTGGTCCGGTTCACACCGGGCGGGGGCTTTTTCGTGCGCCCGCCCCTCTGCCGGGAGGGACCCTGCCGCACACTCCTGCCGCACCCTGGCCCGCGCACCGCCCCGCGCGTACAGCGCCACGTACGACCGCCGCAGACACCCCCGCGCCGCGTCGCAGCCCCACGCACGGCCACCGCGTCCACCCGGCCCGTACGCCCCGGCGCAACAGATCCCCCAACAGCACCAGGTGAACCGCAGATGACGGACGACCCCGAGACGCGCAAGCGCCCCGCACGCCACCGGACGCAGAAGGCCCGGTATCTCCGAAGAGATACCGGGCCTTCTGTTGTCACTGTGGGGCTAACAGGATTTGAACCTGTGGCCTCATCCTTATCAGGGATGCGCTCTAACCAACTGAGCTATAGCCCCGCCGCGCTGCGCGCTGACTTCTGAAGATTAGCGCACGTCGGGGCCAGTCCCAAAATCGATACCCGAAGCCCTACTCGTCCTCGGCCAGCGTGAGCTCCACGCCGCCCACGAAGCCCGCCGACAAGTTGTAGATGAAGGCGCCCAGCGTCGCCAGCGCGGTCGCCAGCACCACGTCGATCACCGCGATGACCGACGTGAAGATGAGAACGCGCGGAAGCGACAGGAACGACTGCAGATCGAAGCCGTTGCTCTCGTTGGAACCGGTCGCCTCGCTGATCGTGCCGCCCACGGTGGAGAAGACGCCCATGGCGTCCATCACCATCCACAGGACCGCGGCCGCCACGACCGTGCAGATGCCGAGCGCGATGGAGAGCAGGAAGCTGACCTTCATCACCGACCACGGGTCGGCCTTCGCCACCCGCAGTCGCGCCTTACGGATACGCGGAGTTGTCCGCGCCCCCGTCCGCGGCAGACGGGTCGCCTGGGTACCACCGGCACCCTGTGCACCGCCCTGTGTGCCGTGCTGCTGCGCTCCTTGGGGCCGGCCGCCCTGCGTCTCGCCCGCGGGCGAGGGGTACGCCTGCGGCGGGTGGTAAGGCCCGCCTGCCTGCCCCGGTGCGGGCTCGCGCTCACCGGGCAGCGGCCCGGTCGCGTATCCCTCGTACTGGGGCTGAGGCCCCCGGGTGTCTGTCACAGTGCCCCCTTGGGAGTCCGTGGCAGGGCCACGGGCACCGTTCGCTCCAGCTCCGGAAGCGGCCGAACCGGCGCCCGTGGCTCCACTCACGCTCTACTCCTCGTGCTCCCCGGCCGAAGGCGACGTGCCTTCGACAGTGCCCTCGACAGTCGACTCGGCTGTCGTCACCTCGGCAGTCGTCTCAGCCGTCTCGCCTTCGGCGTCACCGGCCCCGTCGACCTCTTCGGCCTCGCGGCCGGCCTCGGCGTTACGAGCGATACCGACGACGGCATCGCGCTTGCCCAGATTGATCAGTTGGACGCCCATGGTGTCACGGCCCGTCTCCCTGACTTCATTGACTCGCGTACGAATCACACCACCGCCGAGCGTGATGGCAAGGATCTCATCCGTCTCCTCGACCACCAGCGCGCCGACCAGCGAGCCCCTGTCCTCCACGATCTTGGCGGCCTTGATACCGAGGCCGCCGCGACCCTGAACGCGGTACTCGTCGACGGCGGTCCGCTTCGCGTACCCACCATCGGTGGCAGTGAAGACGAACGTACCTGGCCGGACGACATTCATCGAGAGCAGTTCGTCGCCTTCGCGGAAACTCATCCCCTTGACACCCGAAGTGGCGCGGCCCATCGGGCGCAGCGCTTCGTCCGTCGCAGTGAACCTGATCGACTGGGCCTTCTTGCTGATGAGCAGCAGATCGTCCTCGGCCGAAACCAGCTCCGCACCGATCAGCTCGTCGTCACTGCCGTCCTCCGTCTCACGGAGGTTGATCGCGATGACACCGCCCGAGCGCGGCGAGTCGTAGTCCTTCAGCACGGTCTTCTTCACCAGGCCGCCCTTGGTGGCCAGGATCAGATACGGCGCGGCCTCGTAGTCGCGGATCGCCAGGATCTCGGCGATCTGCTCGTCCGGCTGGAAGGCCAGCAGGTTGGCGACATGCTGCCCGCGCGCATCACGGCCGGCGTCCGGAAGCTCGTACGCCTTGGCCCGGTAGACCCGGCCCTTGTTGGTGAAGAACAACAGCCAGTGGTGGGTCGTCGACACGAAGAAGTGGTCGACGATGTCGTCTTCCTTCAGCTTCGTGCCGCGTACGCCCTTGCCGCCGCGCTTCTGCGAGCGGTAGTCGTCCGTCTTCGTACGCTTCACATAGCCGCCGCGCGAGATCGTGACGACGATGTCCTCCTCGGCGATCAGGTCCTCGATGGACATGTCACCGTCGAAGGGCACCAGCTTGGAGCGCCGGTCGTCGCCGAACTTGTCGACGATCGCCGCCAGCTCCTCGCTGACGATCTGCCGCTGCCGCTCGGGCGACGCCAGGATCTGGTTGTACTCGTTGATCTTCGCCTGGAGCTCGTCGTGCTCGGCCGTGATCTTCTGGTGCTCCAGCGCGGCCAGCCGGCGCAGCTGCATCTCCAGGATCGCGTTCGCCTGGATCTCGTCGATCTCCAGGAGGCCCATCAGGCCCTCACGGGCGATCTCGACCGTCTGGCTGCGCCGGATGAGGGCGATGACCTCGTCGATCGCGTCGAGCGCCTTGAGCAGACCGCGCAGGATGTGCGCCCGCTCCTCCGCCTTGCGAAGGCGGAACCTCGTACGCCGGACGATGACCTCGATCTGGTGCGTCACCCAGTGGCGGATGAACGCGTCGATCGACAGCGTGCGCGGCACCCCGTCGACCAGGGCCAGCATGTTCGCGCCGAAGTTCGTCTGCAGGTCGGTGTGCTTGTACAGGTTGTTCAGTACGACCTTGGCGACCGCGTCCCTCTTCAGCACGACCACGAGACGCTGGCCGGTGCGCGAGGACGTCTCGTCACGGACGTCCGCGATCCCGCCGACCTTGCCGTCCTTGACCAGGTCCGCGATCTTCTGCGCGAGGTTGTCGGGGTTGGTCTGGTACGGAAGCTCCGTGACGACCAGGCACTGCCGGTTCTGGATCTCCTCGACCGCGACGACCGCGCGCATCGTGATGGACCCACGGCCCGTGCGGTACGCCTCCTCGATGCCCTTGCGGCCCACGACGAGCGCACCGGTCGGGAAGTCAGGGCCCTTGATCCGCTCGATCAGGGCGTCCAGCAGCTCCTCGTGGGAGGCCTCCGGGTGCTCCAGGTACCACTGCGCACCTGACGCGACCTCACGCAGGTTGTGCGGCGGGATGTTGGTCGCCATGCCGACCGCGATGCCCGCGGAACCGTTGACCAGCAGGTTCGGGAAGCGCGCCGGCAGGACCGTCGGCTCCTGATTACGGCCGTCGTAGTTGTCCTGGAAGTCGACGGTCTCCTCGTCGATGTCCCGGACCATCTCCATGGACAGCGGCATCATCTTGCACTCGGTGTACCGCATGGCGGCAGCCGGGTCGTTGCCCGGAGAACCGAAGTTGCCGTTGGAGTCCACCAGCGGCATCCGCATCGACCACGGCTGCGCCAGTCGCACCAGTGCGTCGTAGATCGACGAGTCACCGTGCGGGTGGTACGTACCCATGACGTCACCGACGACACGGGCACACTTGTAGAAGCCCTTCTCGGGCCGGTAGCCGCCGTCGTACATTGCGTACAGCACGCGGCGGTGGACGGGCTTGAGACCGTCCCGTACGTCGGGCAGCGCACGCGACACGATGACGGACATCGCGTAGTCGAGATAGGAGCGCTGCATCTCCGTCTCGAGCCCGACGGGCTCGACACGCATGCCCACACCCGCGGCTGCAGGTTCTTCTTCGGGCGTCACAGGGGTGTTCTCGTCGGCCATTGCTGGTCAAAGTCCTTTCGAGCGGCGGCTTGCTGGTACGGCCGACTCAGATGTCGAGGAAGCGGACGTCCTTGGCGTTGCGCTGGATGAACGAGCGCCGTGCCTCGACGTCCTCACCCATCAGCACCGAGAAGAGGTCGTCGGCCTGCGCCGCGTCGTCCAGCGTGACCTGGCCGAGCACCCGGTGGTCGACGTCCATCGTGGTGATGCGCAACTCCTCGGCGTTCATCTCGCCGAGACCCTTGAAGCGCTGGATCGAGTCTTCCTTGATCCGCTTGCCGTTCTGCTTGCCGAGCTCGACGAGGGCGTCGCGCTCGCGGTCCGAGTACGCGTACTCGAAGTCGTCCCGACCCCACTTGATCTTGTAGAGCGGCGGGCGGGAAAGGTAGACGTGCCCTGCCTCGACCAGCGGACGCAGGAAGCGGAAGAGGAACGTCAGCAGCAGGGTGTTGATGTGCTGACCGTCGACGTCGGCGTCCGCCATCAGAATGATCTTGTGATAGCGGAGCTTCTCGATGTCGAAGTCCTCGTGGACTCCGGTACCGAAGGCCGAGATCAGCGCCTGGACCTCGGTGTTCTGCAGGATCTTGTCGACCCGGGCCTTCTCGACGTTCAGGATCTTGCCTCGGATCGGCAGGATGGCCTGGTACATCGGGTTACGGCCGGACTTCGCCGAACCACCGGCGGAGTCACCCTCGACGATGAAGATCTCGCACTTCGTCGGGTCGTTGGACTGGCAGTCGCTCAGCTTGCCCGGCAGCGAGGCGCTCTCCAGGAGACCCTTGCGACGCGTCAGATCGCGCGCCTTGCGGGCCGCGACGCGGGCCGTGGCCGCCGCGATGCCCTTGCGGACGATGTCCGCGGCCTCGTTCGGGTTCCGGTCGAACCAGTCCGTGAGGTGCTCGTGGACGACCTTCTGGACGAAGGTCTTCGCCTCCGTGTTGCCCAGCTTGGTCTTCGTCTGGCCCTCGAACTGCGGCTCGCCCAGCTTCACCGAGATGATCGCCGTCAGACCCTCACGGATGTCGTCACCGGTGAGGTTGTCGTCCTTCTCACGCAGCAGCTTCTTGTCCCGCGCGTACTTGTTGACCAGCGTGGTCAGCGCCGCACGGAAACCTTCCTCGTGGGTACCGCCCTCATGCGTGTGGATCGTGTTCGCGAAGGAGTACACACCCTCGCTGTACTGCGTGTTCCACTGCATCGCGATCTCGGCCGAGAGGAGTCGCTCCTTGTCCTCGGCCTCGATGTCGATCACCGACTGGTGAATGACGTCGCCCTTGCGGGAGTTGAGGTACTTCACGAAGTCGACGATGCCGCCCTCGTAGTGGTACGTGACCGTGCGAGCCGCTTCCTCCTCGGCGATCTCGACCGCCTCCGCGACATCCGCACCCGCCGTCGCCTTCGCCGACTCACGCTCGTCGGTGAGCTTGATCGTCAGACCCTTGTTGAGGAACGCCATCTCCTGGAAGCGGCGCGCCAGAGTCTCGAAGGAGTACTCGGTGGTCTCGAAGATGTCCCCGTCGGCCCAGAACGTGACCGTCGTCCCCGACTCCTCGGTGGCCTCGTTACGGGCCAGCGGCGCCGTCGGCACACCGAGCTTGTAATCCTGGGTCCAGCGGTAGCCGTCCCGCCTGACCTCGACGGAGACGCGCGACGAAAGCGCGTTCACCACGGAGACACCGACACCGTGGAGACCGCCGGAAACGGCATAACCGCCGCCGCCGAACTTGCCGCCCGCGTGCAGCACGGTCAGCACGACCTCGACCGCCGGCTTCTTCTCCGACGGCACAATATCGACCGGGATACCACGGCCGTTGTCGATCACCCGAACCCCGCCGTCAGCGAGGATCGTGACGTCGATCGTGTCCGCGTGCCCGGCCAGGGCCTCGTCGACCGAGTTGTCGACCACTTCCTGCACCAGGTGGTGCAGGCCACGCTCACCGGTCGAGCCGATGTACATGCCAGGTCGCTTACGTACCGCGTCCAAGCCCTCAAGGACGGTGATCGCGCTGGCGTCGTACGAGGCGGTCACCCCGCCGCTCTCACCGGGTGTGGACGGAATGTTCTCGTTGGGGTTGCCGGAATCGGCCACGAAGCGCCCTTTCTGGCACAGCACAGGCCGTTCTCCGGGCAGGCGGGAGCGGCTGCGTCGTTCGGCTTGTATCGACGACTCCCGCGAAGATGCGGGATTGTCCACCAGTCTACCGGTAGCGCCGACATGAATGGGGGTTTGCCGGTACCTGAGTCCGCATGTGCCGCCCTGGATGAGCGCCTGACGACTCCCCATATTCAGGATGGGGCTCTAAGAGGCTCACGCGGGCATTGAGCGCTTCGGCCTGTCAACCTCCCGCTACGGTGAGGGACGCATCAGCCGATACGTACGGTTTCAATCGCCACAGAACGACATATTCCGGAACCCGAGGGCGCTGCGGCGGACCAGACAGCACACCGCGACAGCCGACGCTCGGCGGAACCGGTAACGGTGGCCGCCCAAGCCCGACAGAGGGCCGAATATGAAGAGAAAGCGCAGGTCAGCCGGTCAGCCGTCAGCCGTATGTGTCGCCCGGGCCGGTGCTCCCCGGCGCGCGCAGCGGACCGTACCTGCGCTGCGGACCGCCCGGCCCCAACACCTTGATCAACTTCACTGTGCCGTGCCCCAGATCCGCGTTGAGCCGCGCCACCAGCTGCGGCGCCAGCAGCCGCAGTTGCGTCGCCCACGCCGTCGAGTCGCACTGCACCGTGAGCACCCGCTCATCGGGATCCTCGTCATAGCGCAGCGGCACACAATGATTGGCCAGATCCTCACCGACGATCTGCGGCCAGCGGCCCATCACCCCGCCCACCGCAGCAGGCGTCTCCCAGCCACGCTCGGTGATCAGACGATTGATCGCAGCGCCCAGCGGCAACGGATCACGACCGTCCGCCCGCGCTCCGGAACGCAGCCCGCCGCCCCGTCTCGCCTGCTTCTTCTGCTGAGCCGCAGCGCCCCGCGCCCGGGCCTGCTCCTTCGCGGCACGCAACGCCACCCGGGCCAGATCGACCCCCGACGCCTCCGGTTGCTTCACCTCGGGCGCCGATTCCTGCGGGCCCGAGCCGCCGGCAGCGCCCATGCCCTTCGCCGCACCACCGGAGCCACTCATACGCGCTCCACCTCGCCTGCCGACACCGTGTACCGCGTACCCGCCAGCACGCCCGGAATGTCATCGTCCACCGCGGCCGTCACCAGCACCTGCTCACCAGGAGCCACCAGCTCTGCCAACCGCTCCCTGCGCCGCGCGTCCAACTCGGCAAAGACATCGTCCAGAACGAGCACCGGCTCATTGCCCTCGCTGCGCAGCAGATCGTACGAAGCCAGCCGCAGCGCCAACGCGTACGACCAGGACTCGCCATGGCTCGCGTACCCCTTGGCAGGCATACCGCGCAACCCGAGCAGCAGATCGTCACGGTGCGGGCCGACCAGCGTCACACCTCGCTCGATCTCCTGCTTACGCACCTCCGCGAGGGCGGCGATCAGCTGCTCGTACAGCTCGTCCCTAGTACGGGCCGGCTCCACGCCCGCGCCGACCGAACTGCGGTACTCCAAGGTCACGGGGCCACCGCCGGGCGCGACATCCGCGTACGCCTTGTCGGCCAGCGGCTGCAGGGCAGCGATCAGATCAAGCCGCTGCGCCAGCAGCTCCCCGCCCACCCGGCCCAGATGCTGGTCCCATACATCGAGGGTGGACAGATCCATCGACCGACCGCCGTGCCTGCGCGCCATCGCCGCGGACTTCAGCAGGGTGTTGCGCTGCTTCAGCACCCGCTCGTAGTCCGAGCGGACCCCCGCCATCCGCGGCGAACGCGCCGTTATCAGCTCGTCGAGAAAGCGCCGCCGCTCCCCGGGATCGCCCTTGACCAGCGCCAGATCCTCCGGCGCGAACAGCACCGTCCGTACGATCCCCAGCACATCACGCGGCCTGACCTGTGACGATCTGTTGATCCGGGCGCGATTGGCCTTGCCCGGGTTGAGCTCCAACTCGATCAGCTGGGAGCGTTCGCCCTGTGCGACAGCGGCCCGGATGACAGCCCGGTCCGCACCCATCCGTACCAGCGGCGCGTCGGAGGAGACGCGGTGGCTGCCGAGCGTCGCGAGGTAGCCGACGGCCTCGACGAGATTCGTCTTGCCCTGGCCGTTGGCACCCACGAACGCGGTGACGCCCGGATCGAGAGGTACCTCGACCCTGGCGTACGAGCGGAAGTCGGCCAGCGAGAGATGCGTGACATGCATGGGTGTACGCCGACCTTCCCGGCTTCCTGCTCCGTGCTCCGTAGCGCGGGCCGGAGTTGCTGGTCCGGCCCGCCTTGCGTTGCGGTTACTTCTTGTTCTCGACCGCGTGGCCACCGAACTGGTTGCGCAGCGCGGCGATCATCTTCATCTGCGGGGAGTCGTCCTGACGCGAGGCGAAACGCGCGAAGAGCGACGCAGTGATCGCGGGCAGTGGCACCGCGTTGTCGATCGCCGCCTCGACGGTCCAGCGGCCCTCGCCGGAGTCCTGCGCATAGCCGCGCAGGTTGTCGAGGTGCTCGTCGTCGTCCAGCGCGTTGACGGCCAGGTCGAGCAGCCAGGAGCGGATGACCGTGCCCTCCTGCCAGGAGCGGAAGACCTCGCGCACATCGGTGACGGAGTCGACCTTCTCCAGAAGCTCCCAGCCCTCGGCGTACGCCTGCATCATGGCGTACTCGATGCCGTTGTGGACCATCTTCGCGAAGTGGCCGGCGCCGACCTTGCCCGCGTGGACGGAACCGAAGTCACCCTCCGGCTTCAGGGCGTCGAAGATCGGCTGGACCTTCGCCACGTGGCCGGCGTCGCCGCCGTACATCAGCGCGTAGCCGTTCTCCAGGCCCCAGACGCCACCGGAGACCCCGCAGTCGACGAAGCCGATGCCCTTGATGCCCAGTTCGACCGCGTGCTTCTCGTCGTCGGTCCAGCGGGAGTTCCCGCCGTCCACGACGATGTCGCCGGGCGACAGCAGCGCGGCCAGCTCGTCGATCGTGGACTGCGTCGCCGCACCGGCCGGGACCATCACCCAGATGACCCGCGGGCCCTTCAGCTTGCCCACAAGCTCTTCGAGACTGTGGACATCGGAGACGTCCGGATTGCGGTCGTAACCCAGGACGGTGTGGCCTGCGCGGCGGATGCGCTCGCGCATGTTGCCGCCCATCTTGCCGAGGCCGACGAGACCGAGCTCCATCAAAGATTCCTTAAGCGTTGTGCCGATTCGTACCCAATAGCCGAGCCTACGCCCGGCCTGGGACAGGCCGGCGGGCATGCTCGGCGCTGAGCATGCCTGTCGGGATCTGCCGTGAGGGACCGACGGTCGTATCAGCCGGAGAGGCGGACCGGCATGATCAGGTACTTGTACGCGTCATCCGCCTCGGCATCCACCGCGGGCCGGCCGCTGAGCAGCGCGGGCTTGGTGGACGTCGTGAAGGAGAGCTGGGCGACCGGGGAGTCGATCGCGCTGAGCCCGTCGAGCAGGAACGTCGGGTTGAAGGCGATCGAGATGTCGTCGCCGTCCAGCACCGCGTCGACACGCTCCACAGCCTGTGCATCGTCGCTGGAACCGGCTTCCAGGATCAGCACACCCTGCTCGAAGCTGAGCCGCACCGGGGTGTTCCGCTCGGCGACGAGGGCCACACGCTTGACGGCCTCGACGAACGGGGCGGTCTCGATGACCGCGACCGAGTTGAACTCGGTGGGGAACAGCGTCCGGTACTTCGGCAGGTCGCCTTCGAGCAGTCGCGTGGTGGTTCGCCGGCCCGCACCCTCGAAGCCGATGAGGCCCTCGCCGGCACCCGAGCCGGACAGGGCCAGAGTCACCGTGTCACCACTGGTCAGCGCCTTGGCGGTGTCCAGCAGCGTCTTGGCGGGCACCAGGGCGACGGCCGAGGCGTCCGGGTTCTCCGGCTTCCACAGGAACTCGCGGACCGCGAAGCGGTAGCGGTCGGTGGAGGCCAGGGTGACCGTGTCGCCCTCGATCTCGATCCGCACACCGGTCAGGACGGGCAGTGTGTCGTCGCGGCCCGCTGCGATGGCGACCTGGGCGGCTGCGGAAGCGAAGACCTCGCCGGGGACCGTGCCCGTCGCGGTCGGCATCTGCGGCAGTGCCGGGTACTCCTCCACAGGAAGGGTGTGGAGTGTGAATCGCGAAGAGCCGCAGACCACCGTGGCCCGTACACCGTCGGTGGAAATCTCCACCGGGCGGTTGGGAAGGGCGCGGCAGATGTCGGCGAGCAGTCGGCCGGAGACCAGCACCGTGCCGTCCTCCTCGACCTCGGCATCGACCGAGACCCGGGCCGAGACCTCGTAGTCGAAGCTCGAGAAGCTGAGGGCCCCGTCCTCAGCCTTCAGCAGAAGGCCCGCAAGAACGGGCGCCGGCGGACGGGCCGGAAGGCTGCGAGCCACCCAGGCCACCGCCTCCGCGAGTACATCGCGCTCCACCCGGATCTTCACCGGAACCGCCTCCTGCTGTTGCTCGCTCGCCCTGCTGGCCTTCGTCGTCTGGTCGGGGTCACTCCGCCGATGGCAGGAGGAGGACGCCGGGGACCAGTCTGACGTACGGCACCGACACTCGGTGCTGCTCGGGGTCAAGTCGCGACAAGAGGTTCGGGGAGCTCCGGCATCAAGTTGTGCACAGGCCCCACTTCGAAGCAGATTCCCAGCTAACTCTAAGTGGCAGTAGTAGTAGGGGCTGTGGAAACCGTGGATAACGTCGTTTCCGCAGGTCAGGCCCCATTTTTTGTCCACCGACCCTGTGGGTGGCACCGGTGGACAACCCGGTGTTTCTGTGGACACGCGAAAGTTCTGCACACCCGATGCACAGGGCGGGGGTGTTTCTCCCCAGGGCTGTCCCCAGCTTTACCCAGGTTCCCCACAGCCCAACCAGCCTCCTTGGTGTGACGCCTTTCACTCTGCGCGGTGAAAGGCGGTGTCGCGTTGCCGAACAGTGGACAGGGGTGTGGAGAAGCTGGGGACAACATGGCTCTGCCTGTGGGCCGCCAGTGGACAACATCGGATGCCCCTTGTGGACGAATATTCTGTCCACAGGCTGTGGATCACTGTTGGCCACAAATCCCCAGGCCCTTGACCTGGCCTGATGAAGTATCGGCCGCCGCCCCTGTGGAAGCAGTATGGACAACTTCGTGGTCCCCAGGCTGTGGAGGGCGAATTCTCCCGAGATCTGTGGAGAACCCCAGGTCGGCGGCGTGTATTCGAACACCGGGGTCGCGACGGAGACGCACGGAAGCCCTTCGAAGCGGTCTCGGACGCGCTCCGGACGCCCTTCGGAAGCGCTCATGGGGCCCATCGAGACGGTGCAGAGATGCATGGAGAGGTCTCAGAAGCCCCCTGGAGGAGCTCGGGAGACCTTCGCGGGCGTCCCGAAACGACGAAGGGCGCCCCGAGGACTGTGTGAGAGTCCGTCCGGGGCGCCCGTCCGACGCCGTGCAGAGAACGTGACAGATGCCGTCCGGCGCTCCGTCAGCCGTTCTTGATGCGGTTGGTGAGTTCGGTGACCTGGTTGTAGATGGAGCGCCGCTCCGCCATCAGCGCACGGATCTTGCGGTCCGCGTGCATCACGGTCGTATGGTCGCGACCACCGAACTGCGCACCGATCTTGGGCAGCGAAAGATCCGTCAGCTCGCGGCAGAGGTACATCGCGATCTGGCGAGCCGTCACCAGAACCCGGCTGCGCGAGGATCCGCAGAGATCCTCCACGGTCAGACCGAAGTAGTCCGCGGTCGCCGCCATGATGGCCGATGCCGTGATTTCCGGAGCCGAGTCCTCGCCGCCCGGGATCAGGTCCTTGAGCACGATCTCGGTGAGCCCGAGGTCCACCGGCTGCCGGTTGAGGCTGGCGAAGGCCGTCACCCGGATCAGTGCGCCCTCCAGCTCGCGGATGTTGCGCGAGATGCGGGACGCGATGAACTCCAGGACCTCCGGCGGGGCGTTGAGCTGCTCCTGCACAGCCTTCTTGCGGAGGATCGCGATCCGCGTCTCCAGCTCCGGCGGCTGCACATCGGTGGTCAGCCCCCACTCGAAGCGGTTCCGCAGCCGGTCCTCCAGGGTGACCAGCTGCTTGGGCGGCCGGTCGGAGGACAGCACGATCTGCTTGTTGGCGTTGTGGAGCGTATTGAAGGTGTGGAAGAACTCCTCCTGCGTCGACTCCTTGCTCGCCAGGAACTGGATGTCGTCGACCAGCAGGATGTCCACATCGCGGTACCGCTTGCGGAAGGTGTCGCCCTTGCCGTCGCGGATCGAGTTGATGAACTCGTTGGTGAACTCCTCGGAGCTCACGTAGCGCACCCGGGTGCCGGGGTAGAGGCTCCGCGCGTAGTGCCCGATGGCATGCAGCAGATGGGTCTTGCCGAGCCCCGACTCCCCGTAGATGAAGAGGGGGTTGTATGCCTTCGCGGGTGCCTCGGCGACGGCGACGGCGGCCGCGTGCGCGAACCGGTTGGACGCGCCGATGACAAAGGTGTCGAAGAGGTATTTCGGGTTCAGCCGGGCATGCGGCTCGCCGGGACCGGGTGCGGGTGCGGGCTGTGCGCCCATCGGCCCGGTGACGCCTCCGGGGCGTCCGGTGCCGGGACCGCCCTGCCGGTGCTGGGGCTCGGGCATGTCGTGGCGCTCGGGGCGCTGCTGCTCGTAACCCTGGCGCTCGGGCGGCTGCGACCGGTAGCCGTGCTGCGGCTGTTGCGGACGGTAGTCGTGCTGCTGCTCACGCCACTGCTCCGCGGACGTGTCGCGCTCCTGGAAACCGCCGAGCCGGGGCTGCTGCCAGGAAAGATCCTCAGAGGTGCGCGGCCAGGCGCCCGGCTCGGGGCGCTGCTGCTGGTAGTCGGGGTAGGCCGGCCGGGCCGTCGGCATGCCGTCGTCCGTGGGCCGGTGGCCGTAACCCTCGTACGCGTCGTTGTGCTGCCGCTCGTCGTGCTGCGGTCCCTGGTAGCGGTGCTGCGGCTGCTGGGACTGGTGCATCGGGGGCGCCGGCGGGTTCGGCGGTTCGCCCGCGGAGTCGTCGACGGTGATCGCGATCCGGATCGGGCGGCCGCACTCCCGGCTCAGCGTTTCGCTGATGAGCGGCGCTAGCCGGCCCTCCAGGACACGCTTGCCCCATTCGTTGGGGACGGCGAGCAGCGCAGTGTCGGCGACGAGTGCGAGCGGCTGGCAGCGCTCGATCCACTGCTTGTCCTTCGGCTCGATGCCCTGCTGGCCCTCCCCGAGGAGCTGCTCCAGCACTCGTGGCCACACTGCGGCAAGATCGGCAGGTACGTCAGCCACAAGGCACGCTCTCTCGCTGGTCCCACGAATATGTGGTTCTCGGGACGGGATGGGTAAGGCCCGGCAGGCGGGAAGAAAAAGAACCGGAGTTCAGCCACGGTAGTCAGGCCGACCCGCGTCGTTCAAGTTGTTGTCCACAGGCTGTGTACAGCGCGGGTCGTGGTAAGGCCGTCGCAGGGCCACCGCGGAGCCGGTTTGACCGGATGGCGTAGCCGCGCGTACCGTGACCAGGTCGAGTTGTCGATGGCTGCTGCCGCCTGCCTCCGATGGGCAAAGATCACGATCAGTGATTGTGAAGCGGTGCACTAAGGCGTTTACGCGAGTCTCTCGTGGGCGCACGGTGACAGCCAGGCGATGTCCCGCCAACACACAATCATTTCTGGAGCCCCCGAGTGAGCAAGCGCACCTTCCAGCCGAACAACCGTCGTCGCGCGAAGACCCACGGCTTCCGGCTGCGTATGCGCACCCGTGCCGGCCGCGCGATTCTCGCGTCCCGCCGTGGCAAGGGTCGCGCCAACCTGTCCGCCTGATCGCGTACAGGTCATGACGTGCTGCCTACCGAGAATCGGCTGAGGCGGCGCGAGGACTTCGCGACCGCAGTACGTCGAGGACGCCGGGCCGGCCGCCCGCTACTCGTCGTCCATCTACGCAGCGGTGCAACGGACCCGCACGTGACTGGGGAGAGTGCTCCCCCGCCGCGTGCGGGTTTCGTTGTCAGCAAAGCCGTGGGTGGAGCGGTCGTCCGCACAGCGGTGAAGCGCAGGCTTCGCCATCTGGTCCGCGAACGACTGGCCCTGCTGCCCCCCGGTAGCCTGGTTGTCGTACGAGCGTTGCCCGGATCGGGTGACGCCGACCATGAACAGCTGGCCCGAGACCTGGATGCCGCCCTTCAGCGGCTGCTGGGAGGGGGCGCGCGATGAAGTACCCGCTGCTGGCTCTCATCAAGCTGTATCAGTGGACGATCAGCCCACTACTCGGGCCCGTCTGCCGTTACTACCCGTCGTGTTCCCACTATGGATATACGGCGATCGACCGGCACGGAGCGATCAAGGGAACGGCGCTGACCGCATGGCGCATCCTGCGATGCAATCCGTGGTCACCCGGCGGCGTGGATCACGTTCCGCCACGCAAACGCCCGCGTTGGCACGAACTGCTGCGTAACGCAATACGTGGCAGCAAGGGCGGGGACTCCGCCGCTGATGTGCCTCCTGGGGGGACGGTCTCCGAACCCCCTAGCCCGGCCTCAGAGACCTCGCCCAAAGCTCAAGGAGCCTGATTAGTGGACACGATTGCCAGTCTGTTCAGCTTTATCACCTACCCCGTTTCGTGGGTCATCGTCCAGTTCCACAAGCTGTACGGAGCGATCTTCGGCGATGACACGGGTTGGGCCTGGGGCCTGTCCATCGTGTCCCTGGTGGTGCTGATCCGGATCTGTCTGATCCCGCTTTTTGTTAAGCAGATCAAGTCGACCCGGAACATGCAGGTGCTCCAGCCGAAGATGAAGGCGATCCAGGAGCGCTACAAGAGCGACAAGCAGCGTCAGTCCGAAGAGATGATGAAGCTGTACAAGGAGACGGGTACCAACCCGCTCTCCTCGTGCCTTCCCATCCTGGCGCAGTCGCCGTTCTTCTTCGCCCTGTATCACGTGCTCTCGGCCATCGCCTCGGGCAAGACGATCGGTGTCATCAACCAGCCGCTGCTGGACAGTGCCCGGCAGGCACACATCGTCGGCGCTCCGTTGGCTGCAAAGTTCACCGACAGTGCGTCGGAGGTCGCCGCGCTCGGTGCCTCGCTGACCGACGTCCGCGTCGTCACCGCGGTCATGATCGTGATGATGTCGGCGTCGCAGTTCTTCACCCAGCGTCAGCTGATGACGAAGAACGTCGACCTGACGGTCAAGACGCCGTACATGCAGCAGCAGAAGATGCTGATGTACGTCTTCCCCCTGATCTTCGCTGTCATGGGCATCAACTTCCCCGTCGGTGTCCTCGTCTACTGGCTGACCACCAACGTCTGGACCATGGGTCAGCAGATGTACGTGATCAACCAGAACCCGACCCCGGGCAGCAAGGCGCAGGACCAGTACCTGGGACGTCTGCTGAAGAGCGTCACCGCTCACGGTGAGGTGCGCGGCAGGACCAAGCGCAACACCGTCAAGCGGATCGTCTCGAAGGGTTCGGACCGCAACGACATCGAGCGGAAGTTCATCGCCGGACTGGCCAAGCTCGGCCTCGCCGCCCAGGAGGACGGCATGGTGACCAAGAGCGACACCGCTGTTGCCGAGGCCGAGGGCGGAGCCGCGCAGAAGCGCCAGCAGCCCAAGCGCCAGACCAAGGCGAAGCGTCAGAGCGGTGCGGCCCAGCAGGGCGCGGCGAAGGAGGCCGATTCCACCGAGTCGGAGCCCAAGACTTCGCTGGAGAAGCAGGACGCACCGCAGGACGACAAGCCCACGCCGGCGGGCAAGCCCGCGTCCGGCTCCTCACGCCAAGCCAAGTCCGGACAGCGCAAGGGTCCGCAGCGGCCCAAGCACCCGTCCAAGAAGTAAGAAGGAGTCCATCCGTGACGGAAGGCACCACCTCCACGGCCGCTGAGGGCAGCGACACCTTGACCCGCCTCGAGCAGGAAGGGGAGATTGCAGCCGACTACCTCGAGGGCCTGCTCGACATCGCCGATCTCGACGGTGACATCGACATGGATGTCGAGGCGGACCGGGCCGCGGTCTCGATCATCAGTGAATCGGCACGTGAACTGCAGAAGCTCGTGGGCCGCGACGGTGAGGTGCTGGAGGCGCTCCAGGAGCTGACGCGACTGGCCGTGCACCGGGAGACCGGTGACCGCAGTCGGCTGATGCTGGACATCGCGGGCTTCCGGGCCAAGAAGCGCGAGGTCCTCGCGGAGCTGGGTGCCAAGGCCGCGGACGAGGTCAAGCAGACCGGTGAGCCGGTCAGGCTGGACCCGATGACGCCGTTCGAGCGCAAGGTTGTGCATGATGCGGTTGCGGCCGCAGGTCTGCGCAGTGAGTCGGAGGGCGAGGAGCCGCAGCGCTTCGTCGTCGTTCTCCCGGCCTGACCGGACCCTTGTTCTGTCGGCCCCGTCTGTTCGCAGGCGGGGCCGATCTTTGTCAGCCTGATAGTCAGCCACCCACAGTGCGGTAGTGCGGTACGGAAGGACGGTTCCCGTGACGGCGGAGGTAGAACTTCCCCAGGCGCCCGAAGAGGCGCGGGCGGTTTTCGGTGAGCTCTTCCCGGAGGCTGTCCGGTACGCGGAACTGCTTGCCGATGCCGGGGTCAAGCGAGGGCTGATCGGTCCTCGTGAGGTGCCGCGGTTGTGGGAGCGGCACCTGCTGAACTGTGCGGTGCTCTCCGAGGTCGTGCCCGAGGGTGTCACGGTCTGCGATGTGGGCTCCGGCGCGGGTCTCCCGGGTATTCCGTTGGCGCTGGTGCGTCCGGATCTGAAGATCACCTTGCTGGAGCCGCTGCTTCGGCGGACGAATTTCCTTCAGGAAGTGGTCGAGCTGCTGGGGCTGGACCACGTGACGGTCGTCCGCGGCCGGGCCGAGGAGGTCCTGGGGACGCTGCAGCCGGTTCATGTTGTGACCGCTCGCGCTGTGGCGCCGCTCGATCGGCTGGCGGGCTGGGGCGTGCCACTGCTGCGTCCGTACGGAGAGATGCTTGCGCTCAAGGGCGATACCGCCGAGGAGGAGATCAGCGGCGCGCGTGCGGCCTTGAGCAAGCTCGGCGTGGTGGACACCGAGGTGCTGCACGTCGGTGAGGGCGTGGTCGAACCGATGTCCACTGTGGTGCGAGTGGTGGTCGGTGAGAGCCCGGGCGGTGTGAGGTTCGCCGCAAAGAGGGCGAAGGCTGCCAGGGTCAGCCGTACGCGGCGGCGTCGCTGAGCCCGTGTCGTAACGCTGCGACATGGCCTGTTACGTGCGGTTCGCGCCGTTTACCAGTGATGCTCCGCGCAAGCGGCCATATGTACCGCATGCGGAGTGTCGTGCCCCTGTAGCTACGCTGCAGGGGCATCGTGTTTCACGTGAAACGTCGCTCTCTGCTGCATGGAATCATCAGTCGCGGTCGCGCGGCTGCCGCGCCGCGGCATCGCAAGCCCGTTAGGGCTACGGGGTTGTCCACAGAAGTGGATTCATCCACAGAAGAGTGGGCCTCGCTGGTTCGCGACCCCGAAAGCATGGCAGGCTCTGCTCATTGCGAGCCTGAAGTCGAGGAGAGTGAATCCGTGCGGTCCGACGCCAACATCGCGGGACCGATGGCCGATCCGGTCCCCGGTCCCCGAACCGAATCGGCGGGGGACGGTGTTTCACGTGAAACACCACCGCCGATGGATGACACACCCATCGGTCGTGCGGCCCAACTGGCCGTCGAGGCCCTCGGCCGTGCCGGCGAGGGGCTGCCCCGTCCTGACCAGACGCGCGTCATGGTGGTGGCCAACCAGAAGGGTGGGGTGGGCAAGACCACTACGACGGTCAACCTCGCCGCCTCGCTGGCCCTTCACGGCGCACGCGTTCTCGTGGTCGACCTCGACCCGCAGGGCAACGCCTCCACGGCACTGGGCATTGATCACCATGCCGAAGTCCCCTCCATCTATGACGTCCTGGTCGAGAGCAAGCCGCTCTCCGACGTGGTTCAGCCCGTCCCGGACGTCGAAGGTCTCTTCTGCGCCCCCGCCACCATTGATCTCGCCGGTGCGGAGATCGAGCTGGTGTCGCTGGTGGCGCGGGAGAGTCGCCTGCAGCGGGCGATTCAGGCGTATGAGCAGCCGTTGGACTACATCCTCATCGACTGCCCGCCTTCGCTCGGTCTACTGACGGTCAATGCCCTGGTTGCGGGCGCCGAGGTACTGATTCCTATTCAGTGCGAGTACTACGCGCTGGAGGGACTGGGGCAGCTACTGAGGAACGTCGACCTCGTTCGAGGGCACCTCAACCCCGATCTGCATGTGTCGACGATCCTGCTCACCATGTACGACGGCAGGACCAGGCTCGCTTCCCAGGTAGCGGAGGAGGTGCGCAGCCACTTCGGTAAGGAGGTGCTGCGCACAAGCATTCCTCGATCCGTGCGGATCTCGGAGGCACCGAGCTACGGGCAGACCGTCTTGACCTACGACCCGGGTTCCAGCGGGTCCCTGTCGTATCTTGAAGCCGCTCGTGAGATCGCGTTTCGGGGGGTCGGGGTGCATTACGAGGCTCAGCATGCCCAGACGGGCAGCCAGAACAGCCAGCAGAACATTTCGGAGGGGATCCAGTGAGTGAGCGTCGTAGAGGGTTGGGGCGTGGGCTCGGTGCACTGATTCCCGCTGCCCCGCAGGAACGTCAGGTGCCGGCCTCCGGAGCGGGTTCGGACTCGCAGGGCGTGATCCCGGTGATGACCACCGAGCGAGGCGTGGCCGCCGCGAAGGTGACCACACTCACGGCCGCTCCCGTGGTGCCGGAGCCGAGTACACCCGCAGAGTCCGAGTCGTCCGCGGAGCCGACGGATGCCGCAGGGGCGTACTTCGCCGAGGTCCCTATCGGATCCATCACCCCGAACCCTCGTCAGCCGCGTGAAGTGTTCGACGAGGACGCGCTTGCGGAGCTGGTCACCTCCATCAAGGAGGTCGGCCTGCTCCAGCCCGTAGTCGTACGGAAGCTGGGGCCGGAACGCTACGAGCTCATCATGGGCGAGCGGCGCTGGAGGGCCTGCCGTGAGGCCGGTCTGGAGCGGATCCCGGCTATTGTCCGGGCCACGGACGACGAGAAGCTGCTTCTGGACGCGCTCCTGGAGAACCTGCACCGGGCTCAACTGAACCCGCTGGAGGAGGCAGCCGCGTACGACCAGCTGCTCAAGGACTTCAAGTGCACGCATGACCAGCTGGCCGACCGGATCGGGCGCTCCCGTCCGCAGGTGTCCAACACGCTGCGGCTGCTACGTCTGTCTCCGCCGGTGCAGCGCAGGGTGGCTGCCGGGGTGCTGTCCGCCGGTCACGCGAGGGCACTGCTGTCCGTGGACGACTCCGAGGAGCAGGACCGGCTGGCCCATCGCATCGTGGCCGAGGGGCTCTCAGTGCGAGCGGTCGAGGAGATCGTGACGCTGATGAGCTCCCGCCCCAGCAGTACCCCCAAGTCCAAGGGGCCTCGCGCCGGCGGCCGGTTGTCGCCTGCGCTCTCCGACCTTGCTTCCCGGCTCTCCGACCGTTTCGAGACCAGGGTGAAGGTCGATCTCGGACAGAAGAAGGGAAAGATCGTCGTCGAGTTCGCCTCGATGGAAGACCTGGACCGCATTCTCGGCAGCCTGGCGCCAGGCGAAGGCCGCGTTCTGGAGCGGGGCCTGTCCGACGAGACTGCCGAGGACGGCGAGAGCTGACGTCCGGCTGAATGTCGGGGCGGGCCGTATTCCGGAACATGCCGGAATACAGCCCGCCCTTTGCTTTCTCACGGTATCGACTTCATCTCCGGGTGGATACGATTCGTTGTGGTATGGCACATCAGCTTGATCCACCTCGGCGGAGGAAGGGCCATGCGATCAGTGAGCCGCAGCCAACTGGTGACAGTGGGGCTGGGCCTGGGGGCTGTCGGAGGATTTGTCGGCGGCCTGCTCCGTGAACGGAGCGCATTGGCCGCCGCACGCGATGCGGCGGGCGAAGGAAGCGAGGAACAGCTTTCATGGGACGGCGGCTCGTACCGCTCACACTGGATAACCTTCCCGATCTCCCCAAGCGGTGCCGCTCGTGTGTCTTCTGGGAGCTTGATCCGGTCAGTGGGGAAGCTGCGATAAAGGCAGGGACCCCGGAGCTGGAGAAGGAAGCCTGGATCTCCGCCGTCCTTCTGGAATGGGGATCCTGCGGCCGTGTCGTCTACGTGGACGACGTGCCGGTCGGCTTCGTTCTCTATGCACCACCGGCGTACGTGCCGCGCTCGACCGCCTTTCCCACCAGCCCGGTGTCCCCCGACGCCGTGCAGTTGATGACTGCTTGGATCACGCCCGGCTACCAGGGCCAGGGACTGGGGCGCGTCATGGTGCAGACCGTCGCCAAGGATCTGCTGCGACGGGGATTCAAGGCGATCGAGGCGTTCGGGGATGCCCGGTGGAAGGAGCCCGCGTGTGTGCTCCCGGCGGACCATCTGCTGGCGGTGGGCTTCAAGACCGTACGTCCGCATCCGGTGCATCCACGGCTGAGACTGGAGTTGCGCACGACGCTCTCGTGGAAGGAAGACGTCGAACTGGCGCTGGACCGGCTGCTCGGTGCCGTACAGAAGGAGCCGGCACTGCGTCCGCTGTGATCGGAGACCCCACGAGAACGTGAAACGGGTCCATCCCCAAGGGATGGACCCGTTTCACGTGAAACAGCCGACCGTGGTGCTACTCGGCGATAAAGCCTTCGAGGTCGCGGAGGATGGCGGCCTTCGGCTTGGCTCCGACGATGGTCTTGGCGACCTCGCCGCCCTGGTACACGTTCAGCGTCGGGATCGACATCACGCCGTACTTGGCAGCGGTGGCCGGGTTCTCGTCGATGTTGAGCTTGACGATTTCGATCTTGTCGCCGTGCTCGGCCGCGATTGCCTCCAGAGACGGGGCGATCTGGCGGCACGGACCGCACCATGCGGCCCAGAAGTCCACGAGTACGGGCTTCTCGCTCTTCAGGACGTCCTCGTCAAAGGAGTCGTCAGTCACGTTCTTCAGGGCGCCGGCCACGGCGGCCTCCTTAACTTTGCGGGGTGTGGGGTGAGAGGCGTGGATCAGACGGTGGCCGCAGCGGCCTTCTCCTCGTCGGCGAGCGCAGAGAGGAAGCGCTCGGCATCGAGGGCGGCGGAGCAGCCGGTGCCGGCAGCGGTGATGGCCTGCCGGTAGGTGTGGTCGACGACGTCGCCGGCACCGAAGACACCGGTCAAGTTGGTGCGCGTCGACGGAGCACTGACCTTGAGGTAGCCCTCGTCGTCGAGGTCGAGCTGACCCTTGAAGAGCTCCGTACGCGGGTCGTGGCCGACAGCGATGAAAAGGCCGGTGACCGCGAGCTCGGACGTCTCGCCGGTCTTGGTGTTGCGCAGCGTCAGACCGGAGAGCTTCTGCTCGCCGTGGACACCGGCAACCTCACTGTCCCAGGCGAACTTGATCTTCGGGTCGGCGAAGGCCCGGTCCTGCATGGCCTTGGAAGCCCGCAGCGAGTCCCGGCGGTGGACGATTGTGACCGACTTGGCGAAGCGGGAGAGGAACGTTGCCTCTTCCATGGCCGTGTCGCCACCGCCGACCACGGCGATGTCCTGGTCCTTGAAGAAGAAGCCGTCACAGGTCGCGCACCAGGAGACACCACGTCCGGAGAGGGCGTCCTCGTTCGGCAGGCCGAGCTTCCGGTGCTGAGAGCCGGTGGTGACGATGACGGCCTTGGCGCGGTGCACCGTGCCCGCCGTGTCGGTGACGGTCTTGATGTCACCGGCCAGATCGACGGCAACCACATCGTCGGGGATGAGCTCGGCGCCGAACCGCTCCGCCTGGGCGCGCATGTTGTCCATGAGCTCGGGGCCCATGATCCCGTCCTGGAAGCCCGGGAAGTTCTCCACGTCGGTGGTGTTCATCAGGGCGCCACCAGCGGTCACGGCGCCCTCGAACACCAGAGGCTTCAGCGACGCGCGCGCGGTATAGAGGGCCGCGGTGTAGCCCGCAGGGCCGGAGCCGATGATGATCACATTACGGACGTCGCTCACGGGTTTCTTCCTCGTCTCTGCAGACTGCCTACTGTCCACGCCTGATGGGGTCGGTTCAACGACTCACACCCCACCCAACGGATCCTACGGGGGATGCATTCCCGACGTGCCGGAGCGGCGCCCGGCACGCTTCTCAGGGGCGGGCGTAGGTGTGGGTCAGAAGGAGCTTGCCCTTGCCCGTGGGGTCTGCGTCGACACAGCCGGCATCCATGACATAGGCCTGGACGAGCGTCGCGTTGGTCCGGTGCGGCAGGACTACGAGGTAGGCGTGCGTTCCCTCGTAGGTGCCTTCTTCGATGGCGAGAGCGGCAGTCCTTCGTCCGATGCCCTGCTGGATGCAGGCGGGGACTGTCACGGCGGGCGTGCGCAGCGGCGTTTTGGGCGAGGGGGGTGGGGGGGACTCAGTATCGGGCGTCGACTGCATCTCGACGGACGGCGCCCGCTTTTCGTCGGATTCGCCTGAGGCGGGCATGCCGGTGCTGTTCAGGAGCGCTTCCACGCGTCGGCTGAGCGGAGAACCCGAGAACGCGTTCACCCCGTCCTCGGGGGCGCTGACGCCACTGTCCGCAGACTTGGCCTTGCTGGCCCCTGCAGAGTCAGCGGAATTCTGGACTGCCTGCAGCATGAGGACGCTCACGCCGACGATGGCCGCCCCGACGGCTGTGCCGAGAACGATGCCGCGGCGCCGTCGGCGTGCGGGTCGGCGACCGGGGCCGGTGGTGGCCCGCGGGTGTCCCGTAGGACGGTCCGCGACGGTGGGCTGTGTCTCCCGGGCCGGTGTCTCCTGGCCCTCTGTCTCCTGATCTCCGGCTTCCTGACCGTGTTCCACGACGGCCTCTGTTTCACGTGAAACATCTGCCGCGTCGTCCGAGGCGCGAAGTGGTTCGGCGGCCAGTGCGGCATCGATGCGGTCTGCGATGTCGTCGGGCATGCGCTCAGGAGCAGGCAGGGCGCCGAGGAGCCCACGGATCTCTTCGAGAGAGACCAGGACCTCTGCACAGATGCCGCACCCGTCCACGTGACGGCGTACTTCCGCCGTGCGGGACGGAGACAGCAGTCCTTCGGTGAGATCGGAGATCTCCGAGACGTCCGGGTGCTGCGTCGTGTCTGCCATTGATGTCATGTGTGTCCACCTCCGCCCTTCACTCCGGCAGGATCACTGGTTCCTGAGTCACTCGGCCCCGACGCGGGTGGGACGGATGCTCTCTGCGTCCGGTTCCTTCCTGGGCTGAGTTCACCGGCCTCTCCGCCCTCGCTGCGCAGATGGACGAGCAGAGGAGCGAGCCGGGCCCGGCCTCGCGCGCAGCGGCTCTTCACCGTGCCGGTCGGTACGTCGAGGATGCGGGCGGCTTCGGCCACGGGGTAGCCCTGCATGTCCACGAGGACAAGCGCGGCACGCTGTTCGGCGGGAAGGGTGCCGAGCGCTGCCAGAAGTTCACGGTGCAGATCCTGGCGTTCGGCAGGCGCTTCGGCGGATTCGTGAGGCTCAAGGAGCTGCTCGAGCCGCTCGGTGTCGTCGACCGGTGAGGTCTTGCGTGTGGCGGCTTTACGGACCCGGTCGAGGCATGCGTTGACAGTGATGCGGTGCAACCAGGTGGTGACGGCGGACTGGCCACGGAAAGTGTGGGCGGCCCGGAAGGCGGAGACCAGGGCGTCCTGGACCGCATCGGCCGCTTCCTCACGGTCCCCCAGGGTCCGTAGTGCCACAGCCCACAGCCGGTCCCGGTGGCGTCGGACGAGCTCACCGAAAGCATCCGGTTCACCGGCTACATGGCGAGCGAGGAGGTCTGAGTCGCTGAGTGGCTCTGACGGCTCGGAGGCCACCTCCCCTCCCTCCCTCTGTGCGTCGGGGCCGTCTGTCTATCACGATTCATATGCCCTGCGGCATAGAGATGAGGAAGATCGGTTCAGCGAGGGCTGCGGTCATCAGCAGCCGGGCATGCAGCAGGCCGGCAGGAAAGAAGGTCCCTGCCGGCCTGACCGGTCAGCCGAGTACGGAGATCTCCGAGATCCCGCCACGGAAGGAACTTGCCGACCCGTCCGGTGGGAGTTCGGTGATGTGGATCAGCACGTAGCGGGTGCGTACGGGCTTGGCGAGGCTCTTGTCCAGGTCTGCCCCGACCGTACCGAGCTTGGTGAGGCGCTGCGGGAAATCGGAGAGGGACGACGACGCGGATGCGCCCTTGGTGGCGGCGAGCACTTCGACCTTCTGCCCGCTGCGATACATCTTGATCTTGATGCCACTGACGTCCTGCACGCTGCCGAGGTCAACGACTATGCCGCTGCCCTGCTTGCGGTTCGGGAGGTTGCCGAAGTTGGCGTAGCCCTGGTACTGAAACGTGATCCAGGCGGTGTCGGACCTGCCGTCGACGGTCTTCGGTGCGTCCTCCTGCTTTATCCCCGAGCCATCGGGCATGAACTCCGTCGCCCCGGAGATCCGCAACGGCTTGGCCGGAGCAGAGGCGTCCTTGCCACCGTTCTCCGGATCCGTCTGTGTGGTTCCCGGGTCGTCCGTCTCCTTGCCGTGGTCGAGGAGCGTCTCCGCGAGCTGCCAGCTGCCGAGGCCCAGGGCCGCGATGAGGAGGGCTGACACGGCCCACTTGAGCGCCTTGCCGGTGCGACTCTGGAGCGGTGCCGGCGGTGTGGCCATCACGGGCTGCGTCGCGGGAACGCCGGGGCCGGCGGGCGGACGCCCGTAGCTGCCCTGCTGGTAGGTCGTGCGCTGGTACTCGGGCGGAGCCGTGAAGGTGGGCTCCGGCGGGCGGATGCGGGGCATCGCCGCGACCGCCTTGGCCAGCTCGTCCGGTGTGGTGCAGGGCTGCTCCTGCCGGGAGGCGGTGGCCCCGTCGTTGACGAGGGCGCGCATGGCGAGTTCGGAGAGGCCGCGGTGGACGCCGGCCCGCACCTGGTCGGGGGCGATCAGCCCCACACCCTTGGGGAGCCCCGTGAGACCGTAGGCATCGATCTCGTACGGCCAGCGCTGCGTCAATGCGGCATAGAGGAGGGCGCCGATCGCCTCGGTGTCCGCGCGCTGCGGACCGTCGGCGGTGATGCCGCGCAGGGCGGCATTCACGGCGAGGCCGCGGATCCGGTACTGGCCGGTCGAGCTCCGCAGTACTGCGCCCGGGGTGAGCCTCAGATGCGCGAGGCCCTCGCGATGCGCGGCCGCCATGGCCTGGGATACCTGGCTGACCAGTTGGTAGGCGTCGTGAGCGTCCATAGGACCGCCGGCCAGTAGAGCTGTGAGCTCGGTGGCGTCGGGGAGCCATTCGTGGACGACATAGACGAGGTCGTCCTCCTCGACGGCGTCGAGGACCTGCACGAAACGCGGGTCCCCGAGCAGCGCGGAGGACCGGGCTGCGGCCAGCACGGAACGGGCTCGTGGATGGTCCGCAGGGAGCAGATGTACACCCACTGCGCGGCGCAGTTTCTCGTCGACAGCACGCCAGCTGCTGAATCCGTCCAGACGGGTGACGCACTCCTCCAGCCGGTAGCGTCTGGCCAGTTTGTGACCGCTGTGCAGGTCCGGGGTCGCTGCGGCGGCTTCAGAGCTGCTTCGCTCACCGTCCGCGTCCTGGGGGCTTGTGCCCTCCGTGTCCTGGGTTTCTGTCGTCCCGTCGGTCGTGGCCTCGTCCGCCTTGGCGGTCAGCGGTTCATCACCGCTGTTGTCGGCCACGTCGACGGCAGCCGTGCTACGTTCCGCCACCGTCGTTCCTGCCTCCCCATCCGTTGCGCGATGCCAGCCAGCTCTGCACAGTCACGCCAATTGTGCCCACACTCCAGCGCTATGCACGACACACGGAGACCGGCGATGGTTGTGCGGGCCGCCGGTCCTCAGCGTCCGAGCCGTCCGCGGACCATACCGACCATGCCGTTGATCTCTTCGATCCGCATGCGCTTCGCAGCGACGAAGAAGACCCCCATGAGAGCGGCCCCGCCGAAGATCAACGCGACCAGCGAACCGAGGGCGCCCTCGCCCAGGCCCAGCAGCAGGGCGAAGCCCACGCCGCCGCCGATGACCGCTGCGGGGATCGCCGCGAGGCACAGGCGGGCGTACGTACGCACGACATGGGCGCCGTCCAGGTCGCCGCCCAGCCGGTTACGCAGTCGACGCCAGGCGATGCCCACGCCGACGGCGTAGGCCAGCCCGTACGAGGCCGCCATGCCGACGACCGCCCACTGGGCCGGAAGGACCACGTAGCAGAGAGCGGAGGCGGCAGCGTTGACCGCGGCGACAATGACCGTGTTGTAGAACGGCGTGCGGGTGTCCTCGTACGCGTAGAAGCCGCGCAGCACGACGTACTGCACGGAGTACGGGATGAGGCCGAGACCGAACGCCATCAGGATGAAGCCCATGGACCGGGCAGCCTCGGTGCCGCTGGACGAGTACAGCAGGGTGCACATCGGGACGCCGAGCGCGAGAAACGCGAAGGCCACCGGCACGATTGCCACGGCGGAGTTGCGCAGCCCCTGGGAGATGTCGTCACGGACCGCGCCGGGGTCGTTGTCGTGGGCGGCGCGGGAGATACGGGGCAGCAGGGCCGCCATGACCGAGACGGTGATGATCGCCTGCGGCATTCCCCAGATCAGCTGGGCATTGGAGTAGGCGAGGAAGCCCGCGCCGTTCCTGCCGGAAGCCTGCCCGGCCGCTGTTGCCAGCTGCGTGACGACCAGGACACCGGCCTGGTTGGCGAAGACGAACAGGACGGTCCACTTGGCCAGCTTGACCGTCTTACCGAGGCCGTGGCCCTTCCAGTCGAAGCGCGGACGGAAGCGGAAGCCGGCCTCGCGCAGATACGGAATCATCGCCAGGGCCTGGACGACCAGTCCGAGCAGCGTGCCGATACCCAGTAGCCGGATGCCCTCCGGCGGAATCGTCTGCACACCCATGTGGGATTCGGCGGAGGTGCCGTAGACCCAGATGAACATGCCGAACGTGAAGATCATGACGATGTTGTTGAGGACCGGGGTCCACATCATCGCGCCGAACTTGCCGCGTGCGTTCAGGATCTGGCCCATCACCACATGCACGCCCATGAAGAAGATGGTGGGCAGGCAGTACCGGGCAAACGTGGTGGCGACGTTGTCGGCCGCAGGATCGTTCGCGATCGTGCTCGACATCAGGTGGATCAACAGGGGGGCGGCGAAGACGGCGATCGCCACGATCACGCCGAGCGCGACCATCACAAGGGTCAGCAGACGGTTGGCGTAGGCCTCGCCGCCGTCTTCGTCGTCCTTCATGGAACGGACGAGCTGTGGAACGAAGACCGAGTTGAGTCCGCCGCCGACGGTGAGGATATAGATCATCGTCGGCAGCGTGTACGCGATGGTGAAACTGTCACCGAGCAGCGCCGCACCCAGCGCAGCGGTGATCACCAGGCTGCGTACGAATCCGGTGAGCCGGGACACCAGGGTGCCGGCCGCCATCACCGCGCTGGACTTCAGCAGGCTGGAGGCCCGGCCGCCGGACTTCGGCGGGGCCGGTGCAGGAGCCGGTTCGGGCTCGGGCGGAACGGGGGGCCCGGCCGGCCCCTCCTGGTCCCGGAACAGGTGCGCGAACGCGTCCGGTCCCTCGTGGCCCTCGGACGCCTGGGTGACGAGGTCGTCGACGCCGACGAACTGGGTGGTTGCCGCGTCTTCGCCGTAGGGCAGGTGCCGGGACGGCCCGGCGGGCTCGGGCGGCGGGGTCTGCGCCCAGACGCGCGGATCGGGGGCGTACTGCGCCGCGGGCGGCTGCTGGTAGAGCGGCTGCGGCTGCTGGTATGTGCCAGGGGGCGGGGGCGGGTGTGCGGCGCGGTCGTACAGCACCTCGGCCACGGGGTCCTGGGCGGAGAGGTCCTGGGCGCGGTAGGGATCGCGGTTGTACGCGTCCTGGAGGTACGGGTCCGGCGTGGGATCCACCCGCCCCGGGTCCGAAGGCGTCGGGGATCCATCGGAGGGCCCGGCTCCGCCCGCACCCTGACCGCGGTCACCGTCGTACGGCGCGTTCATCGATACCCCACCTCATTGTCCCCGGCCGACCGGCCACGACAGACATCGCTCAACGGTCCACTTTCTCACCCGTGCCCGACGGCTCCCCGCTTTCCGGACCGGTGTCCGGCGTCGGGTCACTCGGCTGCTCGGGTTCACCGCCGTCGCCGCCGGACGGGCCGTCCGCGTTGGCACGCTTGCGATGGGTGTACATCCTGATGCCCGCGAGGACCAGCAGCAACAGTCCGCCGGCGATCACCAGCAGCACGGTCGGTGTGACCTCGGAGACCTTCACCGTGAAGGTCATCTCCTCGCCGTACGGCGTGCCGTCCTCGGTGTAGAGCTGGGCCTGCACCTGCACCTGGCCGTTGGCGTTTGCCGAGGCGTCGAACTTCACGGACTGGCTGTGGCCGCCCGCGATGCGGATCGGCTTCTCCGCCACCGCGCCGCCGTCGTTCAGCTTGAGCCGTGTCGCGTTGTCCGACTTCAGCCGGAGAACAAGGTGATCGACACCCTGCACCAGCTTGTTCTGCACGGTCACCGGGATGGTGGCGCTGCGGCCGGACAGGGTGACGTCCGACTTGGAGATGAGTTGTACCTCGTTGGTGAGGCCGTGCAGATACGTGCGTACCGCGTCCCGGTACTGCTGTGCCTCCAGCGGCCTGCCGCGCCACGAGGTCGACATGGACCGGTTGATCGCGTTGCCGAAGGGGGTTACGACCCGCTCGGGCTGGGTGAGGATGACCCGGAAGCTGTCGAGCGAGGCCTGGGTGGCCTTGATGTCCTGGAAGGCCTGGGTGGGCAGCTCCTGGCTGCGGAGCTTCCTCGGGTACTGGGAAGTCCCGGGAACCCTCGTTGTCGCGTCGGTGTCGGGCTTCGCCTCGGCCGCGTCCACCAGGTCGAGGGGCTGCGTCCACCGTTCGTCGTCGAGGGCGTGCAGGGCGCGTGCCATCGACTGCGCCTGAGCGGCGGTCGGCATCCTCTGCGGTGCGACGACGATGCTGCGCTCGTCGTCCGTGTCCTGGTCGTTCAGGGCGAGGGTCGTGGCGAGAAACTTCTGAACGGCGAGGGTGGAATTCCCCGCATTCGACATGTCGCCCTCGAAGGCCCTGGAGAGCCGGTGGTCGGCGACGACAGCGGTGGTGCCGCCACCGATCGGCCGGGCCGCGCTCGGCGTGTACGGCAGCCCCCCGGTCTCCTGGAGGCTGTCGCTACGGGCGATCACGTTGTGCGCACCGGCCGATGTGGCGACATCGACGATCGACGGATCGATGGCACCTTCGACCGGCCACGCGAAGTCCGTGGACGGCTTCACATGCAGGACGGTCTCCACCGTCGGGCCTGCCACCTCGGTGGCGTTCTGCAGGTGGCTGAGGCTTCCCGAGACGTTCTTTCCGCGGTGGGCGAGGGATGCCAGGTCCGGGTCGGCGAACGGCAGCGCGACGACCTTGTCGTCCGCCACGGCCGTCTCCAGCTGGGTGAGCCACTGCTTGGCGACGTCCTGGTTCTTACCGGCGACGGTGGTGTCGCCGACCTTGATGCGGTAGCTCTTCGTCATCGCGTCGACACCGGCCAGTAGATCCGGGTCGATCACCCAGGTCACAGGCAGCTGGCTGCCCAGCGAGACCATCTGCTCGAGGCGTCCGCCGGGAGCGAGCTCCGCGGCGAGGTCGTCGTCGGCGAAGACCGGGGTCTGCTGCTCGTCGGAACCCGTCTCGGCAGTGAGGTGGGCCGAGGCGATCAGCGGCCAGAGATAGGTGATCCGGGTCCTGGAGTCACTCTCGTCCTCCTGCCAGGGAAGGAAGGTGCGCTCGATGCCGAGCACCTGCTCGTACGGGGCACGGGAGGTCTGTCCGGACAGCGAGACACCGAACTGGTAGACACCGGCGGCGTCGAGCCCCAGCTTGCCGACGGGCACGGACAGCGTGAAGTTCTGGGTGATCCCGGACGGGAGCTTCGCGATCTTCAGTGTGTACTTGCCGCCGATCGCCGCCGGATCGCTGCCGGGCACATACCCGGTGCGGTCGGCTGCCGCGTCGATGGACGTCCTGCCGAACAGTCGCGGCCCCACCCGCAGGTCGACCCGGGCATCGGTGACCGTTTCCTTGCTCCTGTTGGTCAAAGTGCCGGAGACAGTGAGTGTGTCCCCCTTCACCGGCGCGCTGGGGGCCAGGGAGTCCAGGGTCACGTCGACGGTGCTGGAGCCGCTCGGAGCCTTGCTCGCCTCGTCCGCCTGCGCCCCGGGCACGGCCGGACCGGCCAGCAGAGTGGCGACGAGTGGCGCTCCGAGGATCACGGAGGCTGTGCGCCGCAGCCACCGGCGGGCAGGAGAGTGACTGATCCCCCGAATGTCTGCCGCCTCGGCCACGCGCCTGTCCGTCCCTCGTCGTAGTCAGCTGCTGTCGATCGTTGTCGGTTGCTGCGTCCCCGCATGGTAACGATGTGCGCCGGGGCCACGTGCTGGGGAGTGCGCTTGGTGATCGGGAGAGTCTTGCAGGGCGAAAAGAAACGATGACGCCCGGGCCGGTCCGGGCACGTACCCTTTTCTGTTGTGCCGAACGCCAATGAAGACATTTCCAGTGCCCTGACCCAGGTGCAGCACCGCGCAGTCAGTGAACTGCTGCGGGTGTCCCCGGTCGCCGACGACCTCGCCCGCCGTTTCCAGGATGCCGGATTCAGTCTCGCCCTGGTTGGCGGCTCGGTCCGGGACGCGCTTCTCGGCAGGCTGGGGAACGACCTGGACTTCACCACCGATGCCCGCCCCGAGGACGTCCTGAAGATCGTCCGCCCGTGGGCGGACTCGGTGTGGGAGGTCGGTATCGCCTTCGGCACGGTGGGCTGTCAGAAGAACGGCTACCAGATCGAAGTCACCACGTATCGGTCAGAGGCGTACGACAGGACCTCGCGCAAACCGGAGGTTTCCTACGGCGACTCCATCGAGGAAGACCTCGTACGCCGCGACTTCACGGTCAACGCGATGGCCGTCGCGCTGCCGCAGAAGGAATTCATCGACCCGCACGGTGGCCGTGAGGACTTGGCGGAGCGCGTGTTGCGCACCCCCGGGACGGCCGAGGAGTCGTTTTCCGACGACCCGCTGCGCATGCTGCGCGCTGCGCGCTTCGCGGCGCAGTTGGACTTCGATGTCGCCACCGATGTGGTCACCGCGATGACTGAGATGGCAGGACGTATCGAGATCGTCTCCGCCGAGCGGGTCCGCGAGGAGCTCAACAAGCTGCTGCTCTCCGCTCACCCCCGGAAGGGTCTTGGACTGCTGGTCTCCACGGGACTCGCGCAGCAGGTGCTGCCGGAGCTGCCCGCGCTGCGACTGGAAAGTGACGAGCATCACCGTCACAAGGACGTCTACGAGCACTCGCTGACCGTCCTGGAGCAGGCGATCGATCTGGAGGAGGACGGACCCGATCTGACTCTGCGGCTCGCGGCGCTGCTCCATGACATCGGCAAGCCGCGGACCCGGCGCTTCGAGAAGGACGGGCGCGTCTCGTTCCATCACCATGAGGTGGTAGGCGCCAAGATGGTCAAGAAGCGAATGGCTGAGCTCAAGTACTCCAACGACATGATCAAGGACGTCTCGAAGCTGGTGGAGCTGCATCTGCGCTTCCACGGCTACGGCGACGGGGAGTGGACCGACTCCGCCGTTCGCCGGTATGTGCGTGATGCGGGTCCGCTGCTGGAGCGTTTGCACAAACTGACCCGCTCGGACTGCACGACGCGGAACAAGCGCAAGGCCAGTGCCCTCTCGCGGACGTATGACGCACTTGAGGAGCGCATTGCACAGCTGAAGGACCAGGAGGAGCTGGACGCCATCCGGCCCGACCTGGACGGCAACGAGATCATGCAGACACTGGGTGTCGGTCCTGGGCCGGTGATTGGCAAGGCGTACGCGTTTCTGCTGGAGCTTCGGATGGAGCACGGCCCGATGGGGCGCGACGCCGCGGTCGCTGAGCTCAAGAAGTGGTGGGCCGCGCAGAGCTGAGGTCGGAAACGGCGTCATGTTTCACGTGAAACATGACGCGACCGATACGAGGAGGGGCACTGTTTCACGTGAAACAGTGCCCCTCCTCGCATCGGTCGGCTTTGAGGTCAGCCCGTCGGTTACGGCCGTCTGGCCGCTGCCCGCAGGGTCCGGGGCCTTGCTGTGGCGGATTGGTCATTCGGCGCTCCCTGGATGTGAGCCATCCCTCCCTTTGGCGCACGCGCGCTATAGCGCTCCTGCGACGCGGCTCCACCGGAACATCGTCACCGAGACGATCGTGTAGAGCGCGGCAACTCCGATCACCACCGTGGTCGACTCGCCGTCGGGAGTCAGGAGCAGGGCGGCTACTGCGGCAGCGCCTACAAAGGCCACGTTGAACAGCACGTCGTACAGGGAGAAGATCCGGCCTCGGAAGGAGTCGTCCACCGACGTCTGCACGACGGTGTCCGTTGCGATCTTCGCTCCCTGGGTGACCACTCCGAGGACGAACGCCGCGACCAGCATCGGTCCGGGGCTGAACCACAACCCCAGCGCGGGTTCGAGGACGGCGGCCGCGGCTGCACAGGCCGCCATCCAGCGGAACCGGCCGAGCCACCCCACCGCCCAGGGCGTCACCAGGGCGGCCGCGAAGAATCCCGCACCTGAGAACCCCACGGCAAGACCGAGCAGGGCCAGTCCGCCGACGTTGCTGTCGGACCAGGCGTACCGGCACAGCATCAGCACCATGACGGTCAGCGCCCCGTAGCAGAACCGGATCACCGTGATGGCGGCCAGCGCCCGTGCTGCGTCCTTCCGTTCCGCCAGATGGCGCAGTCCGCCGACGAGTCCCCGTGCGGTGGTGGCCAGGGCGTCCCTCAGTCGGAGACGGGGGCCGCCCGGATCCGGCCCGAGGAGACCGGCCGCAAGGCGCAGGGATGCCAGCGCCGACGCAAGGTAGAGCCCCGCACCCAGCAGCACGACGGCCGCATCGGAGTCCGCCGCGACCAGACGTACGGCGAAGGCAAGGCCGCCGCCTGCCGTGGCGGCGAGCGTTCCCGCGGTCGGTGAGAGCGAGTTGGCCATGACCAGCCGGTCCTCGTCGACGACCCGGGGCAGCGCGGCCGAGAGACCCGCCAGCACAAAGCGGTTGACCGCGGTGACGCACAGCGCCGAGGCGTAGAAGAGCCATTCGGGCGCGGAGCCGAGGATCAACAGGGCGGTGCAGCAGGCGAGGGCGGTGCGCAGCAGATTGCCGTACAGAAAGACCTGGCGGCGCGGCCAGCGGTCCAGGAAGACGCCGGCGAAGGGGCCGATGAGGGAGTACGGAAGCAGCAGTACGGCCATCGCGGAGGCGATGGCTCCCGCCGATGTCTGCTTCTCCGGGGAGAAGACGACGTGTGCGGCGAGGGCGACCTGGTAGACGCCGTCGGCGGACTGGGAGAGGAGCCGTACGGCGAGCAGACGACGGAAGTTCCGAAGGCGCAGGAGTACGCGCAGATCACGTACGACGGGCATGAGGGCAAGGGTCACATACGTTGAGGGTCCCCGGGCGGATTACCCGGGGACCCTCAACGATGCGGGAGAGGCGGAGCGTTGCCGCTCAGCGCCCTCCTACGGTGACACGCCGTTTCCGGTCGGGTCAGCGCTCGACGTCGCCGTTGATGAACTTTTCGACGTTCTCGCGGGCCTCGTCGTCGAAGTACTGGACCGGCGGGGACTTCATGAAGTACGAGGACGCGGAGAGGATCGGGCCACCGATGCCGCGGTCCTTGGCGATCTTCGCGGCACGCACGGCGTCGATGATGACACCGGCGGAGTTCGGGGAGTCCCAGACCTCGAGCTTGTACTCCAGGTTCAGCGGAACGTCACCGAAGGCGCGACCCTCGAGGCGCACGTACGCCCACTTGCGGTCGTCCAGCCAGGCCACGTAGTCCGACGGGCCGATGTGCACGTTGTCCGCACCCAGCTCACGGTCACGGATCTGGGAGGTGACGGCCTGCGTCTTGGAGATCTTCTTGGACTCAAGACGCTCACGCTCGAGCATGTTCTTGAAGTCCATGTTGCCGCCGACGTTCAGCTGCATCGTGCGGTCCAGGACGACGCCCCGGTCCTCGAAGAGCTTCGCCATCACGCGGTGCGTGATGGTGGCGCCGACCTGCGACTTGATGTCGTCACCGACGATCGGGACGCCGGCCTCGGTGAACTTGTCAGCCCACTCCTTGGTGCCGGCGATGAAGACCGGGAGGGCGTTGACGAACGCAACCTTGGCGTCGATGGCGCACTGCGCGTAGAACTTCGCAGCGACCTCGGAACCGACGGGCAGGTAGCAGACGAGAACGTCGACCTGCTTGTCCTTGAGGACCTGGACGATGTCGACCGGGGCCTCGGTGGACTCCTCGATGGTCTCGCGGTAGTACTTGCCCAGACCGTCGTGGGTGTGGCCGCGCTGGACCGTCACGCCGGTGTTCGGCACGTCGGCGATCTTGATCGTGTTGTTCTCGCTCGCGCCGATGGCGTCCGCGAGGTCGAGGCCGACCTTCTTCGCGTCGACATCGAAGGCGGCGACGAACTCGACGTCACGCACGTGGTACTCGCCGAACTGGACGTGCATCAGACCGGGCACCTTGCCGGCCGGATCGGCGTCCTTGTAGTACTCGACGCCCTGCACCAGCGAGGCGGCGCAGTTGCCCACGCCGACGATGGCTACGCGAACCGAACCCATTCCGGTTGCTCCCTGTGTTGAGTGTTCTCGGTGATTCCGATGAAGGCCCTGCGGAACTGCCGGGACTTCATTTGCCGGTGTCATCGGACGGATCCGGCGGGGTATGACCCCGATGCCGGGGCAGGCCGTCCGACTCTCCTGCTGTGTTCTGCGGAGCCGAGCCCTCGGGCGAGGATCGTCGCTGATCCCGTCCCGACCGCTCGCTCTCGATGAGCTCGTTCAGCCAGCGCACTTCGCGCTCCACGGACTCCATGCCATGTCGCTGCAGCTCAAGTGTGTAGTCGTCGAGTCGTTCGCGGGTTCGTGCCAGAGAGGCGCGCATCTTCTCCAGGCGCTCCTCCAGCCGGCTGCGGCGGCCTTCCAGCACACGCATCCGCACCTCGTGCTCCGTCTGCCCGAAGAAGGCGAAGCGGGCTGCGAAGTGCTCGTCCTCCCAGGAGTCGGGGCCGGTGTGCGAGAGCAGCTCCTCGAAGTGCTCCTTACCTTCTGCCGTCAGCCGGTAGACGATCTTGGCGCGGCGCCCAGCCAGTGAAGAAGCAGGGGCGACCGCACGGCCGGTGACGGGCGGAGGGGCGACGGGAGCATTTCCTGTCTCCTCGATCAACCAGCCGTTGGCGACCAGCGTCTTGAGGCAGGGATAGAGGGTGCCGTAACTGAAGGCGCGGAAGATCCCCAACGAGGTGTTGAGGCGTTTGCGCAGTTCGTACCCGTGCATCGGCGACTCGCGGAGCAGGCCGAGTACGGCGAACTCGAGGATGCCGGAGCGTCTGCTCAACTTCGCCTCCTCCTTACTCCGAGTGCTCTCGCGGAGCCCTATGACGAGCTGATGTATCGACTCGATACATCCTGACGATAGATCGCTCGTCGCGTTGCGACAAGGGGGACCGTCGTGAACGGCGTCACATCATCAATTCGTAGTAAGCGACTTGCGTTATTTGGGGTGAACTTCGGCTCTAGGGGGGTTTTGACCGTGCGTAGTCTGTGCGGCATGCAGACCACCGGGAACCGTGTGGCGTCCGCGCGCGTCAGTCATCGCGGACCGACCGGATCGGCTGCGGATGAGCCTGTCGCAGGGCTGGTCCGTAATTCGGGGGGACCGGATCTCAACTGCCGCTTCCAGGCGTTCTCGCCTGCCCGAGGAGTAGTCGTTCGATGAGCGAGCACCGTCGCAAAACGCAGCAACCGCAAGGTGGCGGGCGTGCCGCGGCCAGACGAGCCGCCCAGTCGTCCTCAGGACGCCGCGCAGCGCCGTCACGCGGAGTAACTTCCGAGTCACCTTCCGATTCCTACGGCGGGGAGAGTCCGTACGGCGGACGCGCCGAGGCCAGGAGAGCCGCCCAGCGCGGCGGGCGCCGTGCCGCCGAGGGGGGTGGCGCAGGTTATGGCGGAGGGGGTCGCCGTCGCGGTGGCGGCGACGGGCGCGAAGGACCCGGCCGGGGCCGGGGACGCGGTAATCAGCCTCCTGCCAAGAAGCGCTTCATCGACTACCCGCGCGCCGGCAAGTACGGAGCGAGGCGCTGGATGCCGTCGTGGAAGCTGGTCTCCGGTCTGTGTATCGGCTTCCTCGGCCTGCTCATGGGCTTCGCCGGGCTGGCGTACGCGATGGTCGGCACGCCCAAGGTGAAGGATGCTGCCAGGGCGCAGAACAACGTCTACTACTGGGCTAACAACAAGGAGATGGTCGCGACGGGTGGTGAGACCAACCGTCAGATCATCGATTACTCACAGATCCCCGCAGCCATGCGGAACGCTGTCATCTCGGCAGAGAACAAGTCGTTCGAAACGGACAGCGGCATCGACCCCATGGGTATTGCCCGGGCCTTCTACAACATGGCCAAGGGCGGTGAGACCCAGGGCGGCTCGACGATCACCCAGCAGTACGTGAAGAACTCGCGCCTCAACCAGGAACAGACCCTGAGCCGTAAGTTCGAAGAGCTCTTCATCACGCTCAAGGTCGGCAAGACGGAGTCCAAGCGCAAGATCATGGAGGGCTACCTCAACATCTCGTACTACGGGCGAGGTGCATCGGGGCTCCAGGCCGCGGCTCGTACGTACTACGGCACAGACGCCAAGAAGCTGGACGCGAGCCAGTGCGCCTTCCTGGCCACGCTGCTCAAGGGCGCGACCTACTACGATCCGGCGGGTGCGCCCGAGTACGACCCGGTACAGGCCACCGCGGCGAAGAACCGGGCTCGCGCGGAGAAGCGCTGGGCCTGGATCCTCAGTGAAGAGGTGAAGGACGGCCGGATGACGGCTGAGGACCACCAGAAGTACCTGAAGCAGGGGTTCCCCATGCCGGACCCGCCGAAGAAGAGTGGCAAGTTGGGCGGCCAGATCGGTTATCTGGTGGACCTGGCCAAGTCGAACTTCCTCAACAACAACGACAAGGGCATCACCGCGGACAAGCTTGCCCAGGGCGGATACGAGATCCACACCACCTTCGTGAAGAGCAAGGTGGACAAGCTCAACGCCGCGGTCAAGAAGGTCTACGACAACAAGATCAAGCCGAAGCAGCGCCCCACGACGGACACGCACGTCCAGTTCGGTGGCGCGTCGGTGGATCCGAATACTGGTGCCATCGCAGCGATCTACGGCGGCCAGGATGCGACGACGCACTACACCAACAACGCCGACACCACCGGTGCGCAGGTCGGTTCGACCTTCAAGCCGTTCGTGCTGACGGCCGCGATGGAGTACGGCAAGCGTGACCCGGCCGGCGGTCCGGACCAGGTCGAGTCGGAACGTACCCAGGTCTCGCCGAAGAGCATCTACAACGCCGACGACATGTTGAAGATCAAGAAGTACAACGGTGACGTCTGGATGGATGAGAACGGCAAGGAATGGCTGCAGTCCAATGACGGCCATGAGTCGAGGGGCAACATCACCCTTCGCGAGGCCATGCAGTGGTCGGCCAACTCCCCGTACGTCCAGCTCGGTATGGACGTCGGCACCGACAAGGTGAAGGAGGTCGCCATCGCCGCAGGTCTGCGCGACGACAGCTCCATGGCGGACTCGACCGTTCCGTCCTTCTCCATCGGTACGTCCCAGCCGAGTGCGATCCGGATGGCGGGGGCGTACGGCACCTTCGCCACCAGCGGTATGCAGCACGATCCGTACTCGGTCGAAGAGGTCAAGCTGCGTGGTGAGGTCATCTATCAGCACAAGAAGGTCCCCAAGCGCGCCTTCGACCCCGCCATCGCCGACAACGTCACCGACGTTCTGAAGAACGTTGTGGAGAAGGGAACCGGCACGCCTGCCCAGCTCCCCGGCCGCGACGTGGCGGGCAAGACGGGTACGACGGACGACAACAAGTCCGCCTGGTTCGTGGGCTACACCCCGCAGCTGTCGACGGCCATCAGCATGTACCGGCTGGACGACAACGAGAAGCACAAGAACCGTAAGTTCGAGAAGATGTACGGGACGGGTGGCGAGAAGACGATCCACGGTGCCTCGTTCCCGGCCCAGATCTGGCACGACTACATGATCCAAGCGCTGGACGGGATATCGCCCGTGCCGTTCACGAAGCCGGAGCCCTGGGGCGAGACGGTCTATGGCGGCGGCGCGACGAGCCCCAGCCCGACGCCGAGCGTCGCGCCTACGGAGACTCCCTCCAGCACGCCGTCCTCGACGCCTTCGACGAGTCCTTCGGTCCCGACGCCCGACCCGAGCGGCAGTTGCGGGGCATGGGACTGGAACTGCCAGAACGACAACGGCGGCACCAGCAGCGGAACCGACACCGGCGGAGGCACCACCACCGGCACGACCGACGGCGGTACGGGCGGTACGGACACCGGAACCACTACCGGTACGTCAGCGGCCGACGGTGGTACCACGGACACCGGCGGGAACGGCAACGGCAACGGGAACGGGAACGGGAACGGCAACATCTTCGGAGGTCCGGCCGGGTAGCGCCCGGCAGGCAAGCGCTCCACTCGGCCGGCAGGCCGGCGAAGGGGAGCCGCAGGAGGATGTCCCCAGGGCCGCCGCACCACTCGGTGCGGCGGCCCTCACCGTTTCCACAGTCCCGTACGGCAGGATGTGCGGCATGCCAAGCGCAGAGGACACGAGCGTGCACCAGGAGCGGCCCGTCGTACGGCCCACGCAACAGGACGAGATCGCGGCGGCCGGCAGTGAGCTGATCGGTGGCCGGTCGGGACGCTGGGCGAGGATCGGCACCGGCCCGCTCACACCCGTGCGTGTCGTCGCGCTGGTGGCGATCGGGATGTTTGCGCTCGGCATGGTGCAGAAGGCGCCCTGCTACAACTGGGCGTGGTTCAGAGGCGCCAGTTCGCAGTACACGCATGCCTGCTACTCCGACATTCCGCATCTCTTCGTCGGGCGTGGCTTCGCCGACGGCCTCGTGCCGTACTTCGACCGGCTGAGCGGCGACATGCAGTACCTCGAGTACCCCGTACTGACGGGTGTGTTCATGCAGGTCGCGGCCTGGCTGACGCCCGGCGGCTCCATGCAGTACCGCGAGCAGATGTACTGGATGGTCAACGCGGGCATGCTCATGATCTGCACCGCGGTCATGGCCGTGTGTGTCGCCCGTACACACCGGCGCCGTCCGTGGGACGGGCTGCTGGTCGCCCTGGCGCCCGCCTTCGCGCTCACCGCGACGATCAACTGGGACCTGCTGGCCGTCGCCCTGACGGCCGCGGCCATGCTCATGTGGTCCCGGCAGCGGGCGCTGGCGTTCGGCATCCTCATCGGCCTCGCCACGGCCGCCAAGCTCTATCCCGTGTTCCTGCTGGGGCCGATCTTCGTGCTCTGCTGGCGCGCGGGCAAATGGCGGGAGTTCTTCGTGGCGACGCTCGGCGCGGCCGCATCCTGGTTGGTGGTGAACCTGCCGGTGATGGTGTTCGCGCCCGAGGGGTGGAAGAAGTTCTACACGTTCAGCCACGACCGGCCGCTCGACTTCGGTTCGTTCTGGCTGATCATCGCGCAGCGTGCCGGCATCTCCATCTCGGTCGACACCGTGAACAACATCTCGCTGCTGCTGACGATCCTGCTGTGCGCGGGCATCGGCGTGCTGACCCTGATGGCCCCGCGCCGGCCCCGCTTCGCTCAGCTCGCGTTTCTCGTCGTCGCGGCGTTCATTCTCACCAACAAGGTCTATTCGCCGCAGTACGTGCTGTGGCTGATCCCTCTTGCGGCGCTGGCCAGGCCGCGCTGGCGGGACTTCCTCATCTGGCAGGCGTGCGAGGTCATGTACTTCCTGGGGATCTGGATGTACCTCGCGTACACGACGAGCGGTGACAAGCACCAGGGGCTGCCGACGGAGGGCTACCAGCTGGCGATCGCCGTGCATCTGCTGGGCACGCTGTACCTCTGCGCCGTCGTCGTACGGGACATCCTGATGCCGGAGCGGGACGTCGTACGCAGTGACGGGTCGGACGATCCGTCGGGCGGGGTGCTCGACGGGGCCGAGGACGTCTTCGTACTGGGACACGCAGCGACGCACCGGCCGCGGCACGCGGCGCACGCGGTCGAGGGACCGTGGGTGGAGTGGGGCACGGCGCACGAATCGGTCACCGACTGAGCAGGGCCTCGCCGGAAGGCTGCGAGCCTCCGGCGAGGCCCTGGCCTCAACGGTCGTTCTCCGGGCCGACCCAGCGCCTCAGCGGTCGACGAGGCGGTCGAACTGGGTGGTCGTGTGGCGCAGATGGGCGACCAGCTCGTCCCCGACCTTCGGCTCCGGCGCGTCCGCAGGTACGAACAGGATCGACACCTGCATGTGCGGCGGCTCCGCGAACCAGCGCTGCTTGCCCGCCCAGACGAACGGCGACAGGTTGCGGTTGACCGTGGCCAGGCCGGCGCGGGCGACGCCCTTGGCCCGCGGCATCACGCCGTGCAGGGCCTTCGGGGCCTCCAGGCCCACGCCGTGCGACGTACCGCCGGCGACGACCACCAGCCAGCCGTCGGAGGCGGCCCTCTGCTGGCGGTAGCCGAACCGGTCGCCCTTGACGACACGTGTGACGTCGAGGACGGAGCCCCGGTACTCCGTCGCGTCGTGGTCGCCGAGCCACAGCCGCGTGCCGATGCGGGCGCGGAAGCGGGTCTGCGGGAACTGCTGCTGCAGCCGGGCCAGTTCCTCGGCACGCAGATGGCTGACGAACATGGTGTGCAGCGGCAGCCGGGCCGCCCGCAGGCGGTCCATCCAGCCGATGACCTCCTCGACCGCGTCCGAGCCGTCCGTCCGGTCCAGCGGCAGGTGCAAGGCAAAGCCTTCGAGGCGTACATCCTCGATGGCGGCGTGCAGCTGCCCGAGCTCCTCCTCCTTGACGCCGTGACGCTTCATCGAGCTCATGCACTCGATGACGACCCGGGCCCCGACCAGCGCGTGCACACCGTCCACGGAGGACACGGACCGGATGACGCGGTCGGGCAGCGGCACCGGTTCCTCGCCCCGCCGGAACGGGGTGAGCACCAGCAGATCGCCGCTGAACCAGTCCTTTATGCGGGCCGCCTCATAGGTGGTGCCGACGGCCAGAGTGTCGGAGCCGAAGCGGATCGCCTCGTCGGCGAGCCGCTCGTGACCGAAGCCGTATCCGTTGCCCTTGCAGACCGGGACGAGCCCGGGGAACTGGTCGAGCACGGATTTCTGGTGCGCCCGCCAGCGCGCGGTGTCGACGTAGAGGGAGAGCGCCATGGCCGGTCCGGAACCTTTCTGGTGGCTGCGGTGTATCAGAGGTGTGCGGAGCTTGATGAAGTGCCTGAGATTGGTGGCCTGCCTTCCGGCATGCCTGCTGAAGCGTCTATTGAACCGAATGAAGCCGTTTTCGTCAGCGGCGCGACATGTAAATATCGAGTGCCTTGTGGAGCAGCTTGTTGAGCGGGAAGTCCCACTCGCCGACGTACTCGACGGCTTCGCCGCCGGTGCCGACCTTGAACTGGATCAGGCCGAAGAGGTGGTCCGTCTCGTCGAGCGAGTCGCTGATGCCACGAAGGTCGTAGACGGTCGCGCCCATCGCGTACGAGTCGCGCAGCATGCGCCACTGCATCGCGTTCGAAGGCCGGACCTCGCGCCCGATGTTGTCGGATGCGCCATACGAGTACCAGACGTGGCCACCGACGACGAGCATCGTCGCCGCCGACAGGTTCACGCCGTTGTGCCGCGCGAAATAGAGCCGCATGCGGTTGGGGTCCTCGGAGTTGAGTACCGTCCACATGCGCTGGAAGTAAGAGAGCGGGCGCGGCCGGAAATGGTCGCGGACCGCGGTGATCTCGTACAGCCGCTGCCATTCGGCGAGGTCTTCGTAACTGCCCTGGACGACCTCGACACCGGCCTTCTCGGCCTTCTTGATGTTGCGGCGCCACAGCTGGTTGAAGCCTTTGAGGACGTCTTCCAGCGACCGGTTGGCCAGCGGGACCTGGAAGACATAGCGAGGCTGTACGTCACCGAATCCGGCGCCGCCGTCCTCGCCCTGCTGCCAGCCCATCTTCCTCAGCCGGTCGGCGACTTCGAAGGCACGAGGCTCGATGTGGGTGGCCTCGACGTCGCGCAGGCGCTTCACGTCAGGGTCCTGGATACCGGACTTGATGGCGGCCGCGTCCCAGCGACGGATGACGACCGGCGGGCCCATCTTCACGGAGAAGGCCCCCTGCTGCTTGAGATGCGCCAGCATCGGCTGCAGCCAGTCGTCCAGGTTCGGGGCGTACCAGTTGATGACCGGGCCTTCGGGGAGGTACGCGAGATACCTCTTGATCTTGGGCAGCTGGCGATACAGAACCAGGCCGGCGCCGACCAACTCGCCGCTCTTGTCGAACCATCCCAGATTCTCCGAGCGCCATTCGGTCTTCACATCAGCCCACGCCGGGACCTGGCAGTGACTGGCCGAAGGCAGACTCTGGATGTACGCCAGATGCTGCTCTCGGCTGATGGTCCTCAGGGTCAGGCTCATGTCGGGGCGCTCCTCGGCAGGTGTGTCCCCATCGGTCAGGGGCTCCGGCTCTCGCGCCGAAGCCTACTGCGACCGGGGAGCGCCCCGTTTGGCCCTATGGGACCTTGCCGACCCGGTGGAACCCGGCAGCCCGGTCCACCGGGACCTGGACGGCCCTGTGGTGTGGACCGGTGCCGGGCCCCGGTGTGTGTTCGGCCGGGTCCGGGCCGGAATCAGCCGACCAGACCGCCGAAGAGGCCTCCATGGGCCATGCCCAGGAAGAATCCGATGGCGGACGCGCCCATGCCGAGGATCAGCGGGAACCTCTCGCGCGTGGTCACCGAGATGTACTGCCCGTACGCACCCGTCAGGATCCCGACGAGTCCGGCCCACGAGCTGATCAGATGCAGACCGTGGAACATCGCCGTCACGAAGGCGAGAAGGCCGAGAACGCAGGTCACCGCCACCAGGGTGTCCTGGAGAGGATGGGGCCTGCCGTCCGTGGCCAGCAGGGAAACGGCAGGGCGGGTTCGCATTGTCTGTGCCATGGAGTACCTCCTGGCCGAAAGGCGGCGCATTGTGTCGCCGCTCACACCCGATGTGTACAGATTGCGTCTCCTGAGCACCGGATTTCAACCGGAAGCCGGTGTGCGGGTACTCTGGACGGTCTGCACCGGTGTCTGCCCAGGCCAGCACATCAGCCCCTCTCGATGGAGGGCGTTGTCAGTGCCGGCTGTTTTACTCGGAGACACTGTTGCTTTACGCATCACGACCCTCCTGCCACGGAACGACCGTGGCCGCTGAGTCCAAAGGAGGTGGGTTCCACATGCGTCACTACGAGGTGATGGTCATCCTCGACCCCGATCTCGAGGAGCGCGCTGTCTCCCCGCTGATCGAGAACTTCCTCTCCGTCGTCCGTGAGGGCAACGGAAAGGTTGAGAAGGTCGACACCTGGGGCCGTCGTCGTCTCGCTTACGAGATCAAGAAGAAGCCCGAGGGCATCTACTCGGTCATCGATCTGCAGGCCGAGCCTGTGATCGTCAAGGAGCTCGACCGCCAGATGAACCTGAACGAGTCGGTCCTCCGGACCAAGGTCCTCCGTCCCGAGATCCACTGAGCATCTAGCTCAGCGGTCATCGGGTTCGAGTAGCAGCAAGCAGCCAGAAGCAATCCCCGCCGAGAGGTTCACCCATGGCAGGCGAGACCGTCATCACGGTCGTCGGCAATCTCGTCGACGACCCCGAGCTGCGCTTCACCCCGTCCGGTGCGGCGGTCGCGAAGTTCCGTGTCGCGTCCACTCCCCGCATCTTCGACCGGCAGACCAATGAGTGGAAGGACGGCGAAGGCCTGTTCCTCACCTGCTCGGTCTGGCGGCAGGCGGCGGAGAACGTCGCCGAGTCGCTTCAGCGAGGCATGCGCGTTGTCGTGCAGGGCCGGCTGAAGCAGCGGTCGTACGAAGACCGCGAAGGCGTGAAGCGCACGGTCTACGAGCTGGACGTCGAGGAAGTCGGCCCCAGCCTCAAGAGCGCCACGGCCAAGGTCACCAAGACCACCGGTCGCGGTGGCCAGGGCGGCCAGGGTGGTTACGGCGGTGGCCAGCAGGGTGGCGGCAACTGGGGCGGCGGTCCCAGTGGTGGTGGCCAGCAGGGTGGTGGCGGTGCTCCCGCCGACGACCCGTGGGCCACCAGCGCGCCGGCCGGCGGCCAGCAGGGCGGGGGTCAGCAGAGCGGCGGAGGCGGTTGGGGCGGAAGCTCCGGCGGTTCCGGCGGTTCTGGCGGTTCTGGCGGCGGCTACTCGGACGAGCCTCCCTTCTAGGGAAGCTCGTACCCCCACTTCTTGATCACACAGGAGAAACACCATGGCGAAGCCGCCTGTGCGCAAGCCTAAGAAGAAGGTCTGCGCGTTCTGCAAGGACAAGACCCAGTACGTGGACTACAAGGACACGAACATGCTGCGGAAGTTCATTTCCGACCGCGGCAAGATCCGTGCCCGCCGCGTCACCGGCAACTGCACGCAGCACCAGCGTGACGTCGCCACGGCAGTCAAGAACAGCCGTGAGATGGCGCTGCTGCCCTACACGTCCACCGCGCGATAAGGGAAGGGTGACCGAATAATGAAGATCATCCTCACCCACGAGGTCTCCGGCCTCGGCACTGCCGGCGACGTCGTCGACGTCAAGGACGGTTACGCCCGTAACTACCTGGTTCCGCGTGGCTTTGCCATCCGCTGGACCAAGGGTGGCGAGAAGGACGTGGCGCAGATCCGCCGCGCCCGCAAGATCCACGAGATCGCGACGATCGAGCAGGCCAACGAGGTCAAGGCCAAGCTCGAGGCCGTGAAGGTCCGTCTGGCTGTTCGCTCCGGCGACGCCGGCCGTCTCTTCGGCTCCGTCACCCCGGCCGACATCGCCTCGGCGATCAAGGCTGCCGGTGGCCCGGACGTCGACAAGCGTCGCGTCGAGCTCGGCTCGCCGATCAAGACGCTCGGCGGACACCAGGTGTCCGTGCGTCTGCACCCCGAGGTTGCGGCGAAGCTCGGCATCGAGGTCGTTGCTGCCTAAGGGCAGAGCTCACCAGAGCAGGTGAGGGGCCGCACTCCATGGGAGTGCGGCCCCTCGTCGTTTCACGTGAAACGGGCTCCGTGGCCGGTGGTCAGCGGGTGGCCCCGGTGACGATCCACTTGCCCGAACGGGTCCGCAGCCAGAGCGTCACCATGCGGACCGTCATCATCAGGGCCATCGCCCACCACAGAGCCGTCAGCCCCCCGCCGATCGTGGGCACGAGCAGGGCGACCGGAGCGAAGACGGTCAGGGTGATCAGCATGGCCCAGGCGAGGTAACGGCCGTCCCCGGCGCCCATGAGTACACCGTCCAGGATGAAGACCACGCCGGCGATCGGCTGGGACAGTGCCACCACCAGCAAGGCCGGGATGAGTGTGTCCTGGACCGCTCCGTCGCCGGTGAAGAGCGGGATGAACAGAGGCCTGGCGAGCACGATCAGTGCCCCGAGCACCACACCCGAGGCGATGCCCCACTGGACCATGCGGCGGCATGCCTCACGTGCGCCCTTGGTGTCATTGGCTCCCAGATACCGGCCGATGATCGCCTGCCCGGCGATGGCAATGGCATCGAGGGCGAAAGCCATCAGGCTCCACAGGGAGAGGATGATCTGGTGGGCGGCGATATCGGTGTCGCCGAGACGTGCGGCGACGGCGGTGGCGATCATCAGTACGGCACGGAGCGACAGCGTACGGACCAGCAGGGGGACGCCGGCCTGTGCGCTGGCCCTGATTCCTGTCGCGTCGGGGCGCAACGAGGCCCCGTGCCGACGCGCTCCCCGTACTACCACGATCAGATAGGCGGCAGCCATCCCGAACTGGGCGATCACCGTGCCCCACGCCGATCCGGCGATGCCGAGCCCGGCGCCGTAGACAAGGCCCGCGTTGAGGGCGCCGTTGGCCGCGAAGCCGCCGATGGCGACATAGAGGGGGGTTCTGGTGTCCTGCAGGCCGCGGAGTACGCCGGTAGCGGCCATCACGATGAGCATGGCAGGGATGCCGAGGCTGGATATCCGTAGATAGGTGGCGGCGTACGGGGCGGCGGTGTCGGAGGCGCCGAAGATCTCGACGAGCCAGGAGGCCGACGGGAGCGTCACGACTATGACGGCGACACCGAGGAGCAGAGCCAGCCAGATGCCGTCCATGCCCTGCCGTATCGCGGAGGCGAGATCGCCCGCCCCTACCCGCCGGGCGACCGCTGCCGTGGTGGCGTACGCGAGGAAGACGAAGATGCTGACGGCGGTGGTCAGGAGTGCCGCGGCGACTCCCAGGCCGGCCAGTTGCGGTGTGCCCAGATGGCCGACGATGGCGCTGTCGACCATGACGAAGAGGGGCTCGGCGACGAGTGCGCCGAAGGCGGGGACGGCGAGCGCGATGATCTCGCGATCGTGCCGTCGACGGCTGGAGTGCGAGGTCGCCGGAGCCAGGGTCATAGGCGCAATCTAACCTTCCACAGGTAACGGATGCAAGGTCGTAGTGGTCCTTACATCTGCTAACGCGTCGCGTTCTTCTGTATGCGGTTTGCCATGATCTTGTGCCGAGTCGGAAAGTTTTTCTCCCCCACAGCCCGTGGACGGAGAAAGTCCAGGTCAGGGCCGTGGTCATGACGGCGTTATGAGTTTGTCCACAGTGCTGTCCCCCGCTCCGTGCACAGGTTCTGCGGAGTTCTCCACAACATCTGGTCCGTCGTCCACATGCCCTGTGGATAACCAGATTGGCTGACGGTGCCGGGCCGCCTACCGTGGACCGGCGCCCACACCCCGTTTCAGCCCTGGAATCCCACAGAACTCGACGTGATGGAACCGGAGTCGAGCGTCTTGATTGTCGGTGCTGTGCCGTAAGAAGGAGTGGCACGGCGAGGGTCCGCGGAGCGGACGGGAGGAGGTGGCCGGTGAGTATTCCCGAGCCTTTGGACGACCCCTGGACCGACACCGGTCCCAGTGACCGTCTGCCTGTTTCCCGCCAGCGCCGCGGTGACAGCCGGGACCGTGCTGAGCAGCACGACCGCGGCCGGGAGAGCAGCGGCTGGGACGGCGGATCGCCTGGCTTCGAGCGTGTACCGCCGCAGGACCTCGACGCCGAGCAGTCGGTGCTCGGCGGCATGCTGCTGTCCAAGGACGCCATCGCCGACGTCGTGGAGATCATCAAGGGGCACGACTTCTACCGTCCCGCCCACGAGACCGTCTTCCAGGCGATCCTCGATCTCTATGCCAAGGGCGAGCCGGCCGACCCGATCACGGTCGCGGCCGAGCTGGTCAAGCGCGGCGAGATCACCAAGGTGGGTGGCGCTCCCTATCTGCACACTCTCGTCCAGTCCGTGCCGACCGCGGCCAACGCCTCGTACTACGCCGAGATCGTCCACGAGCGGGCGGTCCTGCGGCGGCTCGTCGAGGCCGGCACGAAGATCACTCAGATGGGATACGCGGCCGACGGCGACGTCGACGAGATCGTCAACTCCGCCCAGGCCGAGATCTACGCCGTCACCGAGCAGCGCACCAGCGAGGACTATCTGCCGCTCGGCGACATCATGGAAGGCGCGCTCGACGAGATCGAGGCGATCGGATCGCGCTCCGGGGAGATGACCGGTGTACCGACCGGCTTCACCGACTTCGACGCGCTGACGAACGGCCTGCACCCGGGCCAGATGATCGTCATCGCGGCACGTCCCGCCATGGGTAAGTCCACGCTGGCCCTGGACTTCGCCCGCGCCGCTTCGATCAAGCACAATCTGCCCAGCGTGATCTTCTCCCTCGAAATGGGGCGCAACGAGATCGCGATGCGTCTGCTGTCCGCCGAGGCGCGGGTGGCGCTGCACCACATGCGCTCGGGCACGATGACCGACGAGGACTGGACGCGGCTGGCCCGCCGGATGCCGGACGTCTCGGCCGCCCCGCTCTACATCGACGATTCGCCGAACCTGTCGATGATGGAGATCCGGGCGAAGTGTCGTCGCCTGAAGCAGCGGAACGACATCAAGCTGGTGATCATCGACTATCTGCAGCTGATGCAGTCCGGTGGTTCGAAGCGGGCCGAGAGCCGTCAGCAGGAAGTCTCGGACATGTCCCGAAACCTCAAGCTGCTGGCGAAGGAGCTGGAGCTGCCGGTAATCGCGCTGTCCCAGCTGAACCGTGGTCCTGAGCAGCGCACGGACAAGAAGCCGATGGTGTCCGACCTGCGTGAATCCGGCTCCATCGAGCAGGACGCCGACATGGTGATCCTGCTGCACCGCGAGGACGCGTACGAGAAGGAGTCCCCGCGAGCGGGCGAGGCGGACCTGATGGTGGCCAAGCACCGTAACGGTCCGACGGCGACGATCACCGTGGCGTTCCAGGGCCACTACTCACGCTTCGTGGACATGGCACAGACCTGAGGTGTGCCCGGCGGATCATCGCCGCGTCCGTGACCTGGGTGGGTTCCTGGTGGGCCGTGTGTGACGCACCGGGGCTGGGTTTGCGCGAGGGCAGCGCGGCCATGCTTGCCGCGTTCGCCGACGTGGTCACTCCGCCGGGATGATCCGCGTGACGATCGTCTCCACCAGCGGGTCCAGGTCGCGGTCGGCGGTGCCGCCGCGGGTGAGCATGCCGGGCAGGGTGAAGTGGTCCAGCAGCAGGCCCGTCATGGCGAGGTAGAGCACGAGGAAGGCATCGGCATCGCCCGGCAGGCCGGCCTCCCGGTGGAAGCGGGCGTTCTCGTCCAGGTCGGCGCGAACAGTTCGGTTGAGGTGGTCGCGGAGGGCCGGCCGGCGGGCGGCCTCCAGGCGCAGTTCCAGCATGGCGAGATAGCCGGTGCGGTCATCTGCCATGCGCTGCACCAGCCACTGCATCAGCTCGGTGACCAGCTCGCGTGAGGGCGTCGGGCGCATGGCCTCCTCGACCCTGACCGGATCCGGTGTCATCCGGTCGGTGATCCGGGCGCCCGTCTGCATGAACAGATCGTCCCGACTGGCGAAGTAGTTGGACGATGTGCCCACAGGGACGCCCGCCCGTGCGTCGACCGCGCGGAAGGTGAGTCCTCGTGCGCCCTCGTGCGCCAGCACCTCGATGGCCGCGTCGGCGAGCGCCGTCCTGCGCTCGGGGTTCCTGACCATGCGTATCTCCGCATCCTTTGGCTGATCGGTGGAAAGGGATTGCTCAACCACTACATATGAAGCACTATGAGTGTAGTGGTTGTGTACTCCGCCAACCGTCATCGAACGGGGACCTCGTGCGAAAGCTGACCTACTTCATCGCCTGCTCCATCGATGGCTTCATCGGGGACCCGGGCGGCGACGCGTCGTCCATGTACCCATTCGTGAACGAGGAGTTCATCGAGTTCCTCACATCCCAGTATCCCGAGACGGTTGCGACCGAGGGCCGCCGCCAGCTCGGCTTCCACGATGCCGAGAATCAGAGGTTCGACACCGTGGTCCAGGGAAGGGCCAGCTACCAGCTGGCGCTGGACATGAACATCACCAGTCCGTACTCCCAGCTGCGTGAGCTCGTGGCCTCGCGGACCCTGAAGGAATCGCCTGACCCGAACGTCGAGCTCATCTCGGACGATGTGGTCGGCAGGGTGCGGGAGCTCAAGGCGGAGGACAGCGGGCTCGGAATCTGGCTCTGCGGCGGCTCACAGCTCGCGGGGGAGTTGCTCGACGAGATCGACGAACTCGTGATCAAGACGTATCCGCTGGTCTACGGGTCGGGCATGCCGATGTTCGGATCGGATTTCGCGGCCACCGAGTTCGCGCTCGAGTTGGTGCGTGTCTTCGACAACGGGGTGCTGGTCAGGACGTACAGCCGCAAGCGTTGACCTCTTGGTCCCGTGTACCGCGAAATGGGGTCGCCACGGAGCGGTTGCGCCGGTACTTGTTGACCATGACCTACCACTCGGAAGAACTGCTTCCCGGCACGCAGCGCGCGCTGCTGCACCGCATCGCCACCGCGCAGGCCGAAGGCCGCGCACCCTCACTCGTCGCCGCGGTGCAGCGTCAGGGCCGGGTCGCCTGGAGCGGCTCCCGCAGCTGCGTCGACGGCCATGCCCCTGACGCCGATACGCAGTTCAGGATCGGCTCCCTCACCAAGACCTTCACCGCCGTGCTGGTTCTGCGGCTGCGCGACGAGGGTCTGCTGGATCTCGACGAACCATTGGAGAAGCATCTGCCGGGTACGGGCGTCGGCGGTGTCACCGTCCTTCAGTTGCTCGGTCACAGTGCGGGACTGGGCGCCGAGTCGCCCGCACCCTGGTGGGAGCGGACGCCGGGCACGCTGCGTCCCGAACTCGCCGATGTCCTCGGCGAGCAGACCCGGATGCATCCTCCGGGCCGGCGCCATCACTACTCCAACCCCGGCTACACACTGCTCGGTGCGCTGATCGAGGCGGTGCGCGGGGCATCCTGGGCGGAGGTGCTGGAGCGCGAGATTCTGGAGCCCCTGGGCATGAGCCGTACTTCCACCCAGCCGCAGGCGCCCCACGCGGGTGGCTGGGCGGTGCACCCCTGGGCCGATGCCTTGCTGCCCGAACCTGCCGAGGACCTCGGCCTGATGGCTCCGGCAGGGCAGCTCTGGTCCACGGCCACTGACCTCCTCCGGTTCGCCTCCTTCCTGGCCGAGGGGGACGACCGGGTTCTCGGCGCCGCCTCGGTGGAGGAGATGCGCGCGCCGTCGGCGCCGCCCGAGTCCGGTGACTGGGAGGGCAATTACGGTCTCGGCCTGCAGGTCGTACGCGAGGACGGGCGCACCCTTCTCGGGCACACCGGTTCGCTGCCGGGCTTCCTGGCAGCGCTCTGGTTCAGCACCGAGGACGATGTGGCTGCGGTGGTGCTCACCAACACCACCTCGGGACTGTTCGTCGGTGAGGTCGCCGCAGACCTCGTGGGAATCGTCGCCGATGCCGAGCCTCGTATTCCGGAGCCCTGGCGCCCGCTGACCGAGGTCGACGCGGAACTCCTCGCCCTCACCGGTCCCTGGTACTGGGGCACGCGTCCGAACATCCTGCAGCTGACCGCGGACAGGGGGCTGACACTGCAGCCGCTGCGTGGCAGTGGTCGCGGCGCCCGCTTTGTCGCGCAGCCTGACGGCAGCTGGATGGGGCTGGACGGGTACTACGCAGGGGAGACGCTCCGCGTCGTCAGGGCCGGCGACGGCAGCGCGAGCCACCTGGACCTGGGGTCGTTCGTCTTCACGCGTGAACCGTACGACCCTGCATCGGCCGTCCCCGGTGGGGTGGACGCTGAGGGCTGGCGAGGCATCGGCGCCTGAGTGTGACGCCGGCACGGTTCTGTGCGGCGGCGTCAGGTTTCACGTGAAACGCGAAGCGTGGTGACCGGTGCGGGCCGCCGGCGCGGACCGCTCAGGCCGTCAACTCCCTGTCCAAGGGCGTACGGAAACGCGGGGTGATCCGCGTTTCACCCACCCATGCCGACAGCCGGGACGCCTCCGCCTCGATCGCGGTGGTGGCTTCCCGGCCGACGTCGGTCAACAGTCGCCACACCAGTTCACCGTCGGCGCGCTGAGCCCAGCCCCCCACGATCCGGCCGTTCCACCACACTGTCGGTCCGACATTGCCGGCCCGGTCGAAGAGTGCCGCCCGGTACTCGGCCGGCAGGTGGAAGCCGCGATCGGCCCAGCCCATCGCGCTCGGGTCGAGGGCAGGGAGCAGCGCCGCCCAGGGTTCCAGGTCCGGTTCGGGCTCCGTGTCCCCCGGCGAGACCCAGCCTGTGGCGCCGTTGTCGAGCCGCACCTCTTCGGCTCCGGCGGCTTCCAGTGCCTGGCGTACCTGGCCGAGGCCCCAGCCCGTCCACCACTTCAGGTCGGCCTCGGTCGCGGGTCCGTACGAGCGGAGCCAGCGCAGAGTCAGTTCCGCCTGTGCCGCTGCGGGCTCCCGGGCGGGCCAGGGCTCGGCCGCTGTCCATCGGAACTGGCTGGACGTCCAGGAGCCGCGCGGCCTGTCCCTGCGGATCAGCCCGTCGGCCGCCAGAACTCGTATGACGCGTGTGGCGACGCCCTGCACGGTCTCCTGCTTCTTGCCGGGAAAGACCGTGATCTTCGTACGCAGCGCCGGTACGGCGGCGGACAGCTCACTGCCGGTTGCGGAGCCACGAGCCGTCAGGACGGCGAGAGTCTCCTCCTCCGTCTCGGCGAGCCAGCGCGCGTCCAGTCCGTTCCCGTCGTCCCGCAGGTGCTTGAGGAAGGTCCGGCGCTCCTTGGCGGCCACGGCGCGGGCGTTCGACGCATCGACGTACGGAGCGAGCCCGTGCGACACGGTGAAGAGGGTGTTGCGCATGGAGAGCAGCCGGACCAGCGAGACATCCTCGTAGAGAGCCCGTTCCACCGCGCCGACGCTTGCCTCGGACAGCCGGGCGCAGACGGAGAGAAAGACCGTGGCCGCGTCGGTGGCGTGCAGGGCCACGACCGCGTCGGCCACGGACTCCGCGGACGCTGTCCGTACGGAGGGTGCCAGGAGATGGCGCCGGCCGAGCCTGGACCGGCGCTGTGTGTCGCTGATGCCGTGCACCGGGACCTCCTTCGGTCCTTGGGATCCCGCCTTCGGGCTGCGAGCAGCGGTCAGAGGGCGAGCTTGAAGCCCACATGACTGGCGATGAAGCCGAGTCGCTCGTAGAAGCGATGCGCATCGGTCCGGGTCGCGTCGGACGTCAGCTGGACCAACTGGCAGTCCTGGCGCCGGGATTCGTCCACGGCCCACTGGATCAGCCGAGTGCCGAGGCCGCTCCCGCGCTCATCGGCATGGATACGGACGCCCTCGATGATCGAGCGTGTCGAGCCGCGCCGGGACAGTCCGGGGATCACGGTCAGCTGCAGGGTCCCCACGACAACGCCGTCGCGTACGGCGACGACCAGATGCTGGTTGGGGTCGTCGGCGAGCCGCTGGAACGCGGCGCGGTACGGGGCGAGGTCGTCCGGCGACTCGCGCTGTGCGCCCAGTGGATCGTCCGCCAGCATGGCCACGACGGCCGGGACGTCGGTGAGGGCGGCAGGCCGTATCTCCAGATCGCTCATGATCGGCAGACTACGCAGATTCACACGGCCCGTGCGGGGACCTTCAGCTCTTCGACCGTCCTGACGAGGGGTGCCAACTCGGGATTCCTGGCGGCCTCGTCGAGGGCGGCACGCAACGCCGTGTCATTGGTCGGCCGGGCCTCGGCGAGAAGGGTCAGGCCGGCTTCGGTGACGTCTGTGTAGATGCCGCGGCGGTCGGTGTCGCAGAGATACCGGGTCAGCAGCCCGCGGTCCTCGAGACGGGTGACCAGGCGAGTGGTGGCGCTCTGGCTGAGCACGACGGCGTCCGCGACCTGCTTCATCTGGAGATGGCCGCCCGGGCCGTTGTGCTGCCGGCTCAGGACGTCGAGCAGGGAGTACTCCCGCACGCTGAGGCCGTGCCCGGACTGCAGGGCCCGTTCGATGCGGGCCTCGATCTTTCCGTGGAGTAGGGAGAGGGCGCACCAGCCCTGGGAGAGGGCGGTCAGTGCAGGATCCGTCGCTGTCATGGTCTCTCCTCCGTGCGGGAGCTGCTTCCGTCCAGGATAGGGGACATCTGCAATAGCCCGCGCTTGCAATTAACCAGCGTCTGCAACTATTGTCGACGCTCGTAAGGCGCAGACGCAATCTCCTGGGAAGGTGAAACCCATGCCGCTCGCGCTCCTCGCCCTCGCCATTGGGGCATTCGGTATCGGCACCACCGAGTTCGTGATCATGGGGTTGCTCCCCGAGGTTGCTGCGGACTTCCAGGTCTCGATCCCGACCGCAGGGTTCCTGGTCACGGGCTACGCCCTCGGTGTCGTACTCGGCGCCCCGCTGATGACGGTCCTCGGCACCCGGGTCACCCGCAAACGCATGCTGATGCTCCTGATGGGGCTGTTCATCCTGGGCAATGCGGTGTCCGCCGTAGCCCCCGTCTTCGGCGTGATGCTCGCGGGACGGGTGATCGCCTCTCTCGCCCACGGCGCGTTCTTCGGCATCGGGTCGGTCGTCGCGGCCGATCTGGTCGCCCCGCAGAAGAAGGCCGGCGCGATCGCCACGATGTTCACCGGCCTCACCGTCGCCAATGTCGTCGGCGTGCCGCTGGGCACGTACATCGGGCAGAGCGTCGGGTGGCGCACCACGTTCTTCATCGTCGCGGCCCTCGGAGTCGTCGGCCTCCTCGGTGTGGCCAAGCTGGTTCCCGAGCAGCCGAGGGCAGAGGGCGTACGACTCCGCCACGAGCTGGCCGCGTTCCGCAATGTGCAGGTGCTGCTCGCCATGGCAATGACTGTCCTGGGCTTCGGCGGTGTCTTCGCCGCGATCACCTACGTCACGCCGATGATGACGGAGATCGCCGGCTACTCCGCGTCCTCCGTCACATGGCTGCTGGTCCTCTTCGGGCTCGGCATGGTCGGGGGCAATCTGCTCGGCGGCAAGTTCGCCGACCGCCACCTGATGCCGATGCTGTACGTGTCGCTGGGCGCCCTCGCTGTGGTCCTCGCCCTGTTCACCCTGACCGCCCACAACAAGATCGCGGCAGCCGTCACCATCGTTCTGATCGGCGGCCTGGGCTTTGCGACCGTACCGCCGCTGCAGAAGCGCGTGCTCGACCAGGCCGCGGGTGCCCCGACCCTCGCCTCCGCCGTCAACATCGGCGCCTTCAACCTCGGCAACGCGCTGTCGGCGTGGCTCGGCGGCATCGTCATCGCGGCGGGCCTCGGCTACACCGCACCCAACTGGGTCGGCGCCGCACTGGCCGCATCCGCCCTGGCCCTCGCCGTCCTCTCCAGCGTCCTGGAACGCCGGACGGTCACGCACAGCCGACGCGTAGCCGGTCACGTCCCCGAGCCGGTCGCAGTCGCCGAAGCCCGGCGCTGACACCCCCACAGCCACCCCACGTACGTACGCCCGCCCCATCGCACCATGGAGATATCCCTCATGACCACCACCATCTCGCCGGCCACCGTCACTCCGCTGACCATCCAGGACGCGGAAGCGCTCGTCGCCGCCGCTCGCACGGCCGCAGAGGCTGCCGGTGTCACCGCTGCCGTCTCGGTCCTCGACGCGGGCGGTCACCTGCTGGCTTTCCGGCGCGACGACCGGGCCGTTCTCATCGCGGGCGAGACCAGCACCCGCAAGGCGTACACGGCCCTCCAGCTCGGTGCCCCGACCGCCGACCTCGTCGACGCGGTCCAGCCGGGCGGGCTCTTCCACACCCTGCCGACCGCCCTTGACCGGCCGCTGCTCTTCATCGCCGGCGGGGTGCCGGTCTTTCGCGACGGCCGGCTGATCGGCGCCGTCGGCGTGGGCGGCGGCGCACCCGAGCAGGACCACGGTTTCGCGACAGCTGCCGTGGAGGCGCTTGCCTAGTCGGCGAACCACCCCACAGACAGCGGAAACGCGTGAATGTCCGCTCCCAGGTGCCTGGAGAACCTCGGCACAAGGGGGCGGACATTCGCGGTTACGCGGGCGGACATCACTTCGGCCGGTCCGGTCGGTGTCAGCCCGTCGCCACAGTCAGCGGCGCGAAGCGACGAGTCCAGTCGCCCGGCAGCTCCGGGGCCTGGTACGTCATCACCGTGGTGAAGGAATCGGCTTGCAGACCGCACTCCTTGAGCAGGCTCAGCAATCCCTCCTGGCGTGCGTCGATGTCCAGACGAAGGGGGCGGTCCGTTGCCTTCGCGAGCGAGGTGACAAGCGCCTTCGCCGTGTCGGTGTCCCGGGCGATCAGCGGACCGACCGCATGGGTCCGCTCACTCGGCCAGATCGCCGCGTAACCCACCAGCTCACCGTTGTCCTCCGCGACCCGCAGGTGGTCCGCGAACGCCGGCAGCCGGGCGAGAATGTGCGTCCGGTCGGCGCCGAAGACCTCCGCGTCCAGCCGGAGCATGGCATGCAGATCCCCGGCGGCGGCCGGGCGGACGGTCACGGCGCCCGCCGTCGAAATGCCGCCGCTCGATGAGTCGCTCGGCCGGAAGTGCCCGATCACTCGCTCTGCCCGCCCCACCGTTTCGAAGCCGAGCTCTTCGTAGAGCGGCCGCCCCGGCTCCGTCGCGTACAGGCTGAGCGAGGTCTTCCCGGCCGCCTCGATCACATGACGCATCAGACGACGGGCGATCCCCAGCCGCGTGTACCGCTCGGCGACGAGCAGCATGCCGACGGCGGCGTGGCCCTGGCCGTAGGAGGTCACCACACAGGTGGCCATCAGACCTTTGCCTTCGGGATCGTCGATGCCGTAGCCCGTCCCCGCGGACAGGAGCAGGCCCCATCGGAGCTCATCACGCGGCCAGCCGCGGTCCTCACAGAGATCGGCGCAGGGGACCAGGTCTCCCCGGGTGAGACGCCGGACGGGTGCATCGGCGTGCGGACGGGGCAGTGGGCTGGGCATGAGGCTCAGGCTGTACGACGCGCTGATCGCTCGTCCACCGCTTTACCGGAACTGGCCGAGACGCGCAGCCGTCGCCCGCGCCGGGTCGGCCCCCACGGCTTCAGTACCGAGACTGCGGTGATGAAGAAATACGTGGCTGTGGCCACGGAAGGCGCGACGACCAGATTGATGTCGACGGCGCCCTGTGCCGCTGCCTCGTTGATGCCCGGCCGCAGAGAGAAGATCGACAGGGCCGTGGTGATCAGAGTGAGCCAGAACTTTGTCCAGACCCAACGGTGTCGGGCCAGGCCCCACGAGGTACCGAGCGCCAGCACGAGACCGCTGAGGAGTGAGAGCAGAGCGACGGGCACGACCAGCCAGTCCCCGAAGATCTTCATGGCGCGAGTCGCAGCCTGCGCGGTGGTGGTGTCGCCGGTCAGGAAGGCCGTGATCCCGAGTGTCAGCAGGCCGACGGTGAGGCCCAGCCAGCTGACGGAGACCGCGACATGGGCGACCAGGAGACTTCGACGAGCGGGACGCTTGAGTGGTTTCACGTGAAACACGGTGCCTGGAAAAGGGCAGTTGGGCGTCCGGCAGGGGGAGTATCCGTGCGTACGTGCTTGGGCGTACGTGGTGCGTTCCTGTCGCACTCTCCGGGCGGGCGACATGGGTCGAAGCCCAGCCATGGATTCCGGGTACAGCCATGGGACATGGGAGCGTAACGGGAAACGTGGTTCGGATACCCGGACTTCCCGTTATTTGTCCGGCCCCGAGTCGACGCAGGCATGCTGGGACGAGGGGCCGCACGCGGTGGCTGCGAGCACTGTCGGCACGCAAGGCCGACCAGAAGATGTTCGAGGCGAGGCACAGTTATGGACGCTCCGGCCACCATGCCCGGCGACGAAACTCTCAGATCTCCCGATGCGACCCTGATCCACCGCACGCTGACGGAGATCGCCCCTGTCGCGGACCGGGCCACCTCGTACTTCTACGCCTTGCTCTTCGTCCGCCACCCCGAACTGCGCGCCCTTTTCCCGGCCGCGATGGACACCCAGCGAGACCGTCTCCTGCGGGCGATCCTGACGGCAGCCGACCGCATGGACGACCCCGATGCGCTGACCGAGTACCTCGGCGGACTGGCCCGGGGACACCGCAAATACGGCGCCCTGCCCGCGCACTATCCGGCGGTCGGCGAGGCCCTCCTCGGCGCCCTGAGCCGCTACGCCACCACGTGGGACGGGGCGGCCGAGGCGGCCTGGATCCGCACCTACACCGCGCTGTCGCAGATCATGATCGACGCGGCCGTCGAGGACGAGGAACGAGCGCCCGCCTGGTGGGTCGCGGAGGTCGTCTCCCATGACCTCAGAACGCCCGACATAGCAATCCTCACGCTCCGCCCCGGCCAGGTCTACCCCTTCCTGGCCGGCCAGTACACCGCCCTGGAGACCCCGTGGTGGCCGCGGATCTGGCGGCATTACTCGTTCGCCTCGGCGCCACGGCCCGACGGTCTGCTCACGTTCCACATCAAGGCGGTTCCGGCGGGTTGGGTCTCCAACGCACTGGTCCACCGGGCCTGCCCCGGCGACGTCCTGCGGCTCGGCCCGCCCGCCGGCTCGATGACGGTCGACCACACCACCCACAACGGTCTGCTCTGCCTGGGGGGCGGCACGGGCATCGCACCCATCAAGGCGCTCGTCGAGGACGTCGCCGAACACGGCGACCGGCGCCCGATGCAGGTCTTCTACGGCGCACGCAGCGACCGCGACCTGTACGACATCGACACGATGCTGCGGCTCCAGCAGACCTTTCCCTGGCTCGCCGTCCGACCGGTGGTCTCCGGCGGGCCGGGCAGGGGACTGAAGGGCCTCTTGCCCGACGCGGTGCGTGAGTTCGGCCCGTGGCACGAGTACGACGCCTATCTCTCAGGCCCACCGGGGATGATACGCAGCGGCGTGGACGTACTCACAGGCATCGGCATGCCGCCCGAGCGCATCCGCTACGACGCCGTCGAGGAACTGGCACCCACGACGGGCCCGGCCTGAACACGAGCCCGTCCCGGCAGGAGCAGGCAGAAACAGGCCCCCGGGCCCCGGATCAGCCCAGGTCCGGCGCGTGCATCGCCCGCACGCCCTCGATATTGCCGTCCAGGTAGTGCCGCAGCGACAGCGGTACGAGATGAACGGCGGCGATCCCGATCCGGCTGAACGGCACCCGTACGACGTCGTACTCGCCGCACGGATCCTCGATCTCGGGGCCGTGCCGGCGGGACAGGTCCATCGAGTCCAGCCGGCAGACGAAGAAGTGCTGCACCTTCACGCCCTTCACCCCACCGCCCTCGATGTGCTCCACGGTGTCGACGAAGCAGGGGACCACATCGGTGATCTTGGCGCCGAGCTCCTCGTCCACCTCGCGGTGCAGAGCGTCGACAACGGTTGCGTCCTCGGGCTCGACCCCGCCGCCCGGCGTGAGCCAGTACGGATCCACCCCAGGCTTGGTGCGCTTGATGAGGATGAGGTCGTTGCCGTCGAGCAGGATGGCGCGTGCGGTGCGCTTGACCACAGGACGTTCGGTCATGGCAAGAGAGTGGCCCACAGAACCCGTTCTGAAACACCCGCACGCCCGGGGGTCACCAGTCGGCTGCAGCGCGCACCAGCCACTCGTGCGCCCGCGCGATGTGAGGCAGGGCGAGTGTGCCGGTCCGCGCGGCCAGGAAATAGGTGCGCAGCGGTGGGACCGGCGGGTCCAGGAGCGCCACCACCTCGCCGCGCTCCAGCGCCCCCTCGCAGAGATAGCGCGGCAGTACGGCAAGCCCGGCGCCCGCGGCGGTGCACTCCAGGACAGCCCGCAGATCCGGTGCTATGACGGTGCCCGCGGCCGCGGGGCGGCAGTCGAAGACAGCCGCCCAGTAGCGGGAGACGAGCGGCAAGCTCTCGTGCACTTCCACCACCGGCAGCTGCTCCAGCACCACGGGACCTTTGTGCCGCAGCGTTCCGGGGCCGAGGCGTGCGGCCCAGCGTGGGGCAGCGACCAGTACATGCTCCTCGTCGCAGAGCGGAGTCGCGGTGAGCAGCCCACCGCGCGGCCTGGCCGTCGCGATGGCCAGATCATGATGTCCGGCGGCGAGCCCCTCCAGCGTCTCCTCGGCGTTCGCGAGGAAGGAACTGCGCAGGGCGAGACCGTGGGAGACGAGGGGGGCGAGTGCGGGCAGCGCGCGCAGCGAGATGAATTCCGGTGGCCCGGCCAGGTGCAGCGTCCGTACGGCCGACTCCTCGTCGATCCCGCTCTCGGCGATCTCGACCAGCGCGTCCAGATGGGGAGCCGCCCGGTGCGCGAGCTCGTCGCCCATGGTCGTCGGGGTCACACCGCGGGCCCTGCGCAGGAAGAGCGGGCGGCCCAGCTGCCGTTCCAGTGTGCGTATCTGCGAGGTGACCGCGGGCTGGGAGAGGCCGAGCAGCGCGGCGGCCCGGGTGAAGGACCCGGCCCGGTGCACCGTCACGAAAGTACGCAGCAGGGCCAGGTCCACGTCCTGTCCCCTCCCACCCTTGCGAAGCGTCCGACCCGAACAACTATAAATATGTCGATAGGTCGCTGTCGCTACCGTGATTGGACACTGACGCAGAGTCAATTAGCCTTGTCCAGGCGGTTCTTCGCGCGTGGAACCGGGACGGTCCGAGCCACGAGGGGGGAGGCTCGGACCGTCCGTACCGGCCATGTCTTCCTGTGCCCTGCCGGCTCAGCGCCGGCTCATCGCCCTGCTCAGCGTCCGCCCATCGCCTCGTCCAGCGCCCGCTCCACGTCGGCCACCAGGTCGTCCGCGTCCTCGGCCCCGACCGAGAACCGGATGAAGCCTTCCGGTACGGCGTCGCCGCCCCAGCGCGCCCGGCGCTCGGCGGTGGAACGCACGCCGCCGAAGCTCGTGGCGTCGTCGACCAGCCTCAGCCCGGCCAGGAAGCGCTCAGCGATCTCGCGGTCGGGCAGCACGAACGACACCACGGAGCCGAAGCGCCGCATCTGCCGCACGGCGATCGGGTACGAAGGGTCGGTGGGCAGCCCCGGATACCGCAGCCCGGTGACCTCCTGCCGCTTGCCCAGGGCCTCGGCGAGAACGAGCGCGTTTGCGCACTGCCGGTCGATCCGCAGCTCCAGCGTGGCCAGCGAACGGTGCGCGAGCCAGGCTTCCATCGGTCCGGGGATCGCCCCGACGACCTTGCGCCAGCGCCGCACGCCCGCCGCCAGCTCCGGATCGCGGCAGGTCACGTGGCCGAGCAGGATGTCACCGTGCCCGGTCATGCCTTTGGTGTCACTGGCCACCGAGAAGTCGGCGCCCAGCTCCAGCGGACGCTGACCGAGCGGGGTGGCGAGCGTGTTGTCGACGGCCACCAGGACGCCGGCCCCGTGCGCGGCCTCGATGAGCCGCCTCAGGTCGCAGACGTCGAGCCCAGGGTTGGACGGTGTCTCGATCCACAGCAGTCGGGCCCCTTCCAGGACGGCCAGCTGTGCATCGCCCCCGGTGGGCGCGGTCCGCACCTCGACGCCGTATGCCTCCAGCTGCCGGCGTACGAGCGGCAGCGCCTGATAGCCGTCGTCGGGCAGGACGACCTTGTCCCCGGACCGCACCTGGGACAGCAGCACGGCCGAGATCGCCGCCATGCCGGAGGCGAACACCGTGGTCTCGACGGTCTCCCCCGGCGCTTCGAGCTCGCCGATGGCCCGCTCCAGATGGGTCCAGGTCGGATTGGTGTCCCGGCCGTACGTGTACGGGCCGGTCGGCTCGCCGGAGAGGTGGAAGTGCGCGGCGAATACCGGACCGGGCAGCGTGGGTTCGTACTGCTCCGGTTCGGGAAGACCCGCCCGTACCGCCCGGGTTCCGTCACCCATGGTGCTCATGCTGTTCCTTCTGTTCTCTGGTGGTACCGGTGCTTCTGAGCCAGCTGATCCTGCTGGTTCCGTGATCGCTCTGATTCGGTCGGATCAGTCCTCGTCCGGCAGGACGACATTAAGTGCCCAGGACACGACCGAGATGATCAGGCCGCCGAGCACGGCGGTCCAGAAGCCATCGACATGGAAACTGAGGTCGAACTGGTCGGCCAGCCAGGAGGTGAGCAGCAGCATCAGCGCGTTCACCACAAGGGTGATCAGACCCAGTGTGAGTATGAACAGCGGCAGGGTGAGCACCTTGACTATGGGCTTCACCACGAAGTTCACCAGCCCGAAGAGCAGGGCCACGAGGATCAGGGTGAGCACCTTGCGACCGGTACTGCCGCCGGACAGCGTGATGTTGTCGAGCAGCCAGATGGCCACGGCCAGTGCACCTGCGTTGGCGATCGTCTTGACTACAAAATTCTTCATGTGTCTGATCGTGGCAGACATGATCGGTGGCGAACACCGGCAGAACCAAAGCAAGGGGCGGACGGGCCATGAAGGCATTCAGGCTGGACGAACTGGAGGCGGAACGGGCCGCCAACGACGGCGCGTATCTGCAGTTCCTGCGGGAACGGAACATGTCCGTCGGCCTGTACGCGCTGGACGCCGGCGACCTCGATCCGCAGCAGCCGCACAACCAGGACGAGGTCTACTTCGTCGTCAGCGGCCGCGCCTCGATCACCGTAGGCATGGAGACCACACAGGTGGGCAGAGGGAGCGTGGTGTACGTACCGGCCGGTGTGGCCCACAAGTTCCACCACATCACCGAGGATCTGCGGGTCATGGTGGTCTTCTCTCCGCCGGAGAGCTGAGCCGGGCCCTCAGGGATCCCTAAGGGTTCGATCAGGGGAGTTCGGGGGCTCCGGTGCCCCCGCAGGCCACCCCCGCGCCTCTAGCATCGAAGCAGGTGCTCATCGAAGCCGTTACGCACAGAGACGAGGTTGGGACGATGGCCGTTCGGGAGATATTCGCGGGGATGCCCTGGTGGGTGAAGTGGGTCGCGGTGCCCGTCATCGCGATCGTCGTGTTCGGCGGCCTGATCGCCAGCGTGATCGGGTTCGTGATCGGTCTGCTCTTCAAGGTCCTGGTCTTCGTGATCCTGGTCGGCGGGCTCGTGTTCGTCGTACGGAAGTTCATGTCGTCCTCGTCGTCGCGCGGCGACTGGTAGGCGGCGGCCGGTCACCAGTCGGGCAATTAGCCCAGCTGAGCTAAGTACAAGACGAAACGACGCCCCTCGCGGATGCTGCCGATACAGTGGCGGTCCGCTGCCGTTGCCTGGGAAACAACTGTCCGCCACCACCCTGACCAGTGGTTTGTGTACACACCCGGTCTCCGGACCCCAGGTCTGCGGCAGGTCCGTGGGGGCGGCCCCCACGAACGGGCTGACTGCCCGTCACCACGCCTGGGGGTGACCTTTGACCACGGCATCGAGTACCGCTGTCCCGACGTTGATCGGTTCGGTTCAGCGGGCGTTGAGGCTGTTGGAGGCTGTGGGCGCCCATCGGGACGGGGCGCCTGCGAAGCAGCTCGCACGGGAAGCGGGGCTTCCCCTTCCCACTGCCTATCACCTGTTGCGCACCCTGACCCACGAAGGCTATCTGCGCCGGGAGAACGGCGTATTCCTCTTCGGCTCCGCCGCCGAGAGGCTGGTCGACGACGGTGCGCTGCAGAATCGTCGCAGCACCATGGCCCAGTCGCTGGCCCGCTGGCGCGACATCATCGGTGCACCGGTGTACTGCGCCGTCTACCGCGAGGGTGAGATCGAACTCATCGCGGTCGCCGACACCCCCGCAGCACCGGCGGTCGAGGAGTGGGCCTCGTTCCGGGAGACCGGACATGCCCATGCGATCGGCCAGTGTCTCTTGAGCCGGCTCGACGAGAAGGCCCGTGAGGACCATCTGGATCGTCACCCTGTGCAGCCGCTGACCCGCTACTCGGTGCGGGACCGACCGGCTTTTCTTGAGCGTTTGAGGTCGTTGGAGCGAACCGAACCTGTTGTCGAACGACAGGAGTACGCCCTCGGAACGGTCTGCGCCGCCATCCCGATCGCAGTCGGCTACACGGCTGCCGCCATGGCCATTTCGGTACCTCTCGAGGAAGAAGAACGCTTGCTCCCCGCAGTCGAACGACTACGCGGTGAAGTGGCGAGCCTCTTGCGTTCGTTGGTGTTCTCTATCAGTATCTGAAAAATCACTCCTTGTGATCTGCTATCGCGTACACCACGATGGCGTCAATAGGGCCATGGGGGATCATTCCTGGCCAGATTCATCTACTGCGGGGTTGAACGATGCGCGAGTCGGTTCAAGCTGAGGTCATGATGAGTTTTCTCGTCTCCGAGGAGCTCTCATTCCGTATCCCGGTGGAGCTCCGGTACGAGGTATGCGATCCGTACGCGATCCGGATGACCTTCCATCTGCCCGGCGACGCCCCCGTCACCTGGGCTTTCGGTCGTGAGCTTCTGTTGGACGGCCTCAACAGCCCCAGCGGTGACGGTGATGTGCACATCAGTCCCACTGAGCCCGAGGGGCTGTCCGACGTACACATCCGGCTTCAGGTCGGCGCGGACCGCGCTCTCTTCAGGGCCGGCACGGCGCCACTCGTCGCGTTTCTCGACCGGACGGACAAGCTCGTCCCCCTCGGCCAGGAGTGCACGCTGAGTGACTTCGAGGGCAACCTCGAGGAGGCGCTGGGCCGGATCCTGGCCAAGGAACAGAACGCCGGTTGAAAAGGTTTGCGCCGACGGATGGCGCGCCGGTCGAACGCGGTATCTGCCGAACGGGTGATATGCACTCCGCGCCGGGACGGCCACAGCCTTGAGCGTCAATGCCTCGCCCTGCGACGCCGGCCCCTTCCGTTCCGTGCGGGTGCCGAAGCTTCGGTTCCCGCGCCGAGCCCTGTGCGGTCCGCGGAGACGACCAGCGCCGCCAGCACCGTCGTCACCGGCACCGAGGCGACCAGTCCGATCGACCCGACCAGCGTTCGTACGATCTCCTCCGCCACGAGTTCGCTGTTGGCCACCGTGCCCACACTGCTCTGCGCGATCGAGAACAGCAGCAGCAAGGGAAGCGCGGCGCCGGCGTAGGCGAGCACCAGCGTGTTGACCACTGAGGCGATGTGGTCGCGACCGATCCTGATGCCTGCCCGGTACAGCTTCCGCGCGCCCATCGTCGGGTCGGCCTGGTGCAGTTCCCAGACCGCCGATGTCTGGGTGACCGTCACATCGTCCAGCACGCCGAGCGAGCCGATGATGACACCGGCCAGCAGCAGGCCGCTCATGTCGATGTGGGGGTACAGGCCGTGGATGAGGCCGGTGCTGTCGTCGGTGTTGCCGGTCAGGCTCGCCCAGTCGATGAAGAGCGAACCGAGCAGCCCGATCAGCAGCAGTGAGATCAGCGTGCCGATGACCGCGACCGAGGTGCGGGCGGTCAGCCCATGGCACATGTAGAGCGCGATCAGCATGATCGCGCTGGCCCCGATGACCGCGACCAGCAGCGGGTTCGAACCCTGCAGGATCGCGGGGAGGATGAACAGGGTCAGCACGGCGAACGACACGGCGAGCGCGATCAGCGCCATCACCCCGCGCAGCCTGCCCACCACGACCACTGCGAGAGCGAAGATCCCGGCCAGCAGAGCCATCGGGACTTTCCGGTCCACATCCGTCACGGAGTACTGAAGGTCATGGGGCGCGTCGGGGGCGTACGCGACGATCACGCCCTGTCCCTCGTGCAACTGCCGTGGCGCGTCGGGCTGGACGATCTCGACGAAGGTCCTTCCCTTGTCGTGGCCGGTCGTCACCTCGATCGTGGCCTTCTCGCACAGCCCCGGCTCCTGGCCGGGAGTGGCGTTCCCCGACGGCGTCGTGGTGTTGCCGGTGGCAGCGGTCTGCGCGGCGTTCACGTCCTTGCAGTCGACCTTGTCGACGTTCACCACCGTGGCCTGCTGGGTCTGCCGGTCGAAGCCGACGCCGGTGCGCTCGTGCGCGGGTGCACCGCCCGGCCAGAGCACCACCAGGCCGACGACGACAGCGGTGGTGAACGGGATCAGGACGGCCGCGATGACCTTGCGCAGATGCTTCGAGACCGGCGCCGCAGGCCCGTGACTGTGCGAGTGACCGTGCTGATGGTCCTGCGGTCCGGAGTCATTTTGAGGGGACGTCACCGGGGGATCATCGCAAGAAGTGAAGGGGTCCACTGTTCAGTACGCCTCGAAGGGCGCTAGCTTGATGACACCTTTGTACACGCGGGAGCTCGGAGCACCGGGCTGAGAGGGCGCTGATATCCGTACATCCGTACGGGACAGGCTGCGCCGACCGCCGAACCTGTTACCGGGTAATGCCGGCGTAGGGAGTAGGTCTCATGACCACATCGGACGCACGCACGCCTGCCTCGAACCAGAGTGACGAGGCCGGAAAGTCCATCGGCTGGCACAAGGGATACGTCCAGGGCTCGCGCCCGGACCTCCGGGTGCCGGTCCGGCAGGTGCACCTGACCAACGGCAACGCCGTGACGCTGTACGACACGTCGGGGCCGTACACCGATCCCACCACGGACACCGACGTCCGCCGCGGCCTCGCGCCGCTGCGGGAGAACTGGATCGTCGCCCGCGGCGACACCGAGGAGTACGCGGGCCGCCCGGTCCGCCCCGAGGACGACGGGCTCAAGCACACCTCGCCGCGCGGCGGACTGCGCAACCTCGACGCGGTCTTCCCCGGTCGCCCGCGGCAGCCGCGCCGCAGCCGCGAGGGGCAGCCGGTGACCCAGCTCGCGTACGCCCGGCGGGGCGAGATCACCCCGGAGATGGAGTACGTGGCGATCCGGGAGAACGTCGAACCCGAGGTCGTACGCGAGGAGATCGCCGCGGGCCGGGCGGTCCTGCCGGCCAATGTCAACCACCCGGAGATCGAGCCGATGATCATCGGTAGGCGGTTCCTGGTGAAGGTCAACGCCAACATCGGCAACTCCGCGGTCACCTCCTCCATCGAGGAGGAGGTCGAGAAGATGACGTGGGCGACGCGGTGGGGCGCCGACACGGTCATGGATCTCTCCACCGGCCGCAACATTCACACCACCCGTGAGTGGGTTCTGCGTAACTCCCCGGTGCCGATCGGCACCGTTCCGCTCTACCAGGCCCTCGAAAAGGTCGACGGCAGGGCGGAGGAACTGACCTGGGAGATCTACAAGGACACCGTCATCGAGCAGGCCGAGCAGGGCGTCGACTACATGACGGTCCATGCCGGCGTGCGCCTCCCGTACGTCCCGCTCACCGCCCGCCGCAAGACCGGCATCGTCTCCCGCGGCGGCTCGATCATGGCGGCCTGGTGCCTGGCGCACCACAAGGAGTCGTTCCTGTATGAGAACTTCGAGGAGCTCTGCGAGATCCTCGCGACGTACGACGTGACGTACTCGCTGGGCGACGGGCTGCGTCCCGGCTCGATCGCCGACGCCAACGACGAGGCGCAGTTCGCCGAACTGCGCACGCTCGGCGAACTCAACTCGATCGCCAAGCGGTTCGGCGTCCAGACGATGATCGAGGGCCCGGGCCATGTCCCGATGCACAAGATCAAGGAGAACATCGACCTCCAGCAGGAGATCTGCGAGGAGGCGCCGTTCTACACGCTCGGCCCGCTGACCACCGATGTAGCCCCGGCGTACGACCACATCACTTCGGGCATCGGCGCCGCGATGATCGCCTGGTGGGGGACGGCGATGCTCTGCTACGTCACGCCCAAGGAGCACCTGGGCCTGCCCAACCGGGACGACGTGAAGACGGGCGTCATCACCTACAAGATCGCGGCCCATGCGGCGGACCTCGCCAAGGGGCACCCGGGTGCGCAGGACTGGGACGACGCGCTGTCGGACGCACGCTTCGAGTTCCGGTGGGAGGACCAGTTCAATCTGGCTCTCGACCCGGACACGGCGCGGGAGTTCCATGACGAGACGCTGCCGGCGGAACCGGCGAAGACGGCGCACTTCTGCTCGATGTGCGGCCCGAAGTTCTGCTCGATGAAGATCTCTCAGGACATCCGTCGTGAGCACGGCGGTTCGCAGTCGGAGATCGAGGCGGGCATGGCGGAGAAGTCCAAGGAGTTCGCGGCGGCCGGCAACCGCGTCTATCTGCCGATCGCGGACTGAGTCATCGGGTGGTGTACTGCGCCGGGGCGCTGCGAGAACCGTCGCGGCGCAGTGCACGTCTCCAGGCCGAAAGCCTGAAGGAGGAGCCGGGCCACGGGTACGAGGAGAGACCGGCTCCGATCGCCGGCACGAGGACGACGAACAAGGGATTCGACCCGGTCAGTCCAGCTCGTGTTCCGGGCCGCCGAAGTCCGGGCTGGTGAAGTCGGGGCTGGTGAACGACGGGCGGGGACCCGCCGCCGGGCCCTCTTCCGGGCCCGAGAAGTCCGGCCTGGAGTAGCCGATCTTCGGGATGCGGTTGGCCGAACGGTGCGGTGTACGTGATGCGGGGCCGGCCGTGGGATCGGCGAGCGCATCCCGCAGGAACGGCAGGATGCCCCGCTCCAGCAGCGCATGGCGCCAGGCCTCCCTGGCGCGCGCCACATCCTCCGGCAGCTCGTCCTCGGTTTCCTCGGCCGGCAGCGACGTCGAGCCGTTGCGCAGCGCCGTGGTGAGCAGTCCGATGGCGGCGGCCAGTATCGCTGCCGCCATGACCGCGGCGAAGAACCAGCCGGCGGTGACCATGGTGTCGGCGAACGACGGGGGCCTGCTGAGCATCTTCAGGATGTAGCCGACCAGCAGGAAGATCAGGGCGGCGGTGCCCGCGAGCATCGGCGCCAGGACGGTGACGACCGCCCCTATGCCGGCGCCAGGCCGGTCCGGATCGTCAGCTTCGGACCCGAGGCCCGAGCCCTGGGCCGAGTCGGCGGCCGGTCCGCGCAGCTCTTCGCGGACCTTCACGTAGTGGTCGTACTCGGTGGCTGCCGCCGCGGTGATCAGAGCCGTGGCGTTCAGCGCCATGGTGCGCAGCTGTTCCGTGTTGAGCCGTTCACCGACTCCGGCCAGATCCGGTCGTTCGTGAGCGTGGCGTAGCGCATCGCCGAGGATCCGCTCGTACTCGGGTCGGTCCTCGGCCAGCAGGTGCGGAGCGCTGTTCATGTGCATCCCCCGATGCTCCGTTGGGCCTGAGTACCCGCTTGGACCGGGCAGTTGGGCGGAAACGGAGGAGAGCCTGCTACTGATAGGCCGATGGTAGAGCGCCCACGGCACGGGGTGACAGGGGGTTTCCGTAAATAGGCCCAGTGGTCGGCGTGGTCAGGTCGTGGATGCGTCTTCCCCGAAGACCGTCAGTCATGCAAGGGCAGCCGGACGACCAGCAGCTTTCCGGCCATGGTCACGCCGCCGTCCATGGCGATGGCGAACCCGTCCGCGTACACGTGCGGGCCGTCCACCACGGGGCCGGCGCTGTCCTCGCCGTCCTCCGAGCCGACCTCGCCGAGCAGATACGGAATGGGGCTGTGACCATGGACGATGCGCTGTCCGCCGTACGCCGCCATCAGCTCCTGGACTGCCTGCGAGCCCCCCTCGTCGCGGAAGGCGAACCGCCTGGTGAGCTTGCGGAACAGGTCCCAGCACTCGTCGGCGTCGTTACGCGTGAGAATGGCATGCACGGTCTCGTTGACGTCTTCGATGGTGGAGCCGTACTCGAGGTACGCCGTCGTGTCGGAGTGCATCAGAAGGTGCCCGTCCTCCTCGACGACCGCGTCGAGACGGGACATCCACTGGAGGTGGACGTCCTGGAGCCGCTCCATGTCGGTCTTCTGGCCGCCGTTGAGCAGCCAGGCGGCCTGGAAGGTGGCGGTGCCCGCACCGGAGTTGACCGGTGTGTCGGCGAACCGCTTGGCGCCGATGAGAAGTAGTTCGTGGTTGCCCATCAGGGCCTTGCAGTAGCCGCCCGCGGCCGCGGCCTCGGCGGACAGACGCATGACCAGGTCGATGACGCCGATGCCGTCCGGGCCGCGGTCGGTGAAGTCGCCGAGGAACCAGAGCCGGGCGTTGCCCGCGGCCCAGGCACCCTCGGCGTCGATGAGGCCCTGTTCCCTGAGGGCGTCGTGAAGCTCGTCCAGATAGCCGTGGACGTCGCCGACCACGTACAGCGGTCCGAGACCCTGGTCCGTGGCGGGCCGCTGATCCGGGACGGCCTGCACCTGGACGGTGTCACCGCGGTTGATCACGGGAAGATCGCGCGCGGTGGGCGTGTATCCCTCCGGCTCGTCGCCCGGTGCGACATTGCCGGGGTGCGGCGCCACGGGCGGCGCCGGAGTCTGCGCATAGGGCGGCACACGGAAGTCACGCAACGTCGCTGTCCACTCCACGGATTCCTGACCGGCCCCCTGTGTCATCGACCCCTCCACCACCGTCGCGCCGCCGTACACCTGACGGGCCCTGCTGGTCGGGGTGGTCCGCGGTGTCGTGCGCCCATCATAGGAATGCGGATCGTGCAGTGTGATGCACCAGGGGTGGTGAATCCGGACGCACGACAGGTTCACCGGCCGATTGGTCCCAATTGGCCTGATCAATCCCTGGACGGGGACCGAGGCGCGCTGACCGTGGTACGGGGCGGACGGCGTTGCGAGGACGTCCGGACGATGAGTTCGGTCGGTATGACCCGCTCCACCGGACCGTCCTGGTCGACGCCTTCGATCGCGTCGATGAGGAGCTGGACGACCGCTGTGCCGATCTGGCGCGGTTTGAGTGAGAGCGTGGTGATGGGGGGCTCGGTCGTCGCGTACACGGTGGACTCGCTGCAGCAGACCAGCAGCAGATCCTCGGGGACGCGCAACCCGTACCGGCGGGCGGCCGCCAGCAGGTCGGTGCCGTTGGGGTCGAAGAGCCCGTATACGGCGTCGGGCCGGTCCGGGCGGGCGAGGAGCCGGTCGGCGGCTACCGCCCCCGCGCACGGGTCGTGGGCGGGATAGGACTCGTACACCGGATCCTGGCCCACGCGCTCGCACCAGTGGAGGTATGCGGTGGTGGAGAGCCGGGTGTACGTGTCGGTGGTGGTGCCGGTGAGCAGGCCGATCCGGCGGGCCCCGGCGGCGGCGAGATGGTCGAGGAGGTCGAGCACGGCGGCCCGGTGGTCGTTGTCCACCCACGCGGTGACCGGCAGGGTCCCGGCGGGGCGGCCGTCCGAGACGACGGGCAGCCCTTGGCGGACGAGTTCGGTGACGACCGGGTCCTGGTCGGAGGGGTCGATGACGACGGTGCCGTCGAGGGCGACGTTCGACCAGACGTCGTGGCGTGAGGTGGCGGGGAGGATGACGAGGGCGTAGCCGCGGGCGAGCGCGGCGGAGGTGGCCGCTCTGGCCATCTCGGCGAAGTAGGCGAATTCGGTGAAGGTGAACGGTTCATCCCCGTACGTCGTCACGGTCAGGCCGATGAGGCCGGACTTGCCGGTACGGAGGGTTCGGGCCGCGGCGGACGGGCGGTAGCCCAGGCGCTCGGCGACCTCGCGGACATGGCGGCGGGTGGCGTCCGGGAGCCGTCCCTTGCCGTTGAGCGCGTCGGAGACGGTCGTGATGGAGACCCCGGCGGCGGCGGCCACATCCCGGATTCCCGCTCGTCCCTGCCGGCCGCCGCGCCGGGGTGTCTCCGTCCGGCTCACCTGGTGCTTCCCTGCTGCTGTCATGGCGAGCCGATAGTAGGGCTCGGGCAGGCGGTTGGGCCGGTCGCATATTCACGCATTGACAGGCACGTTTCTGCATGATCGTTTGATATCAAATACCTTGCAAAGCAAGGGGGTTGATGGGGTTGACCATAGGGTGTGATGCGTCGATGAGGATGGGCCTACTAAATGGTCGATGTTTCGAAGAGGTCTCAACTCACCTCTTCGGGGGATGCGCGCCACGGAGTGAGCCACCGGCGCACGCCGGGATGAGGGACGCTCCCCCCATTCCCGGCCCCACCGGACGATTCCTCCGCTCGCCCATTCGCACCGGCGCCCAATCCTCATAAGGTGAGCAGTATTGATGTGTACGACGGTCGAGGAGGACCTGCGGTGAGCGAGACGAGCCCCAAGCTGCGTGCCGAACTGGACGGCGTCCCCGCCTATGTGCCAGGGAGGCCGGCGGCGGCCGACGGGCCGTGCGCGTTCAAGCTGTCCTCCAACGAGAACCCGTATCCGCCGCTGCCCGGCGTGATGGAGTCCGCCCTGGCCGCGGCCGCGAACTTCAACCGCTACCCGGACATGGCCTGCACCGGTCTGATGAACGAGCTGGCCGACCGGTTCGGCGTGCCCGTCTCGCATCTCGCCACCGGAACCGGCTCCGTCGGGGTGGCGCAGCAGCTGCTCCAGGCCACGTCGGGCCCGGGTGACGAGGTCATCTACGCCTGGCGTTCCTTCGAGGCGTACCCGATCATCACCCAGGTCAGCGGCGCGACCTCGGTGAAGGTGCCGCTGACCGACGGCGAGGTGCACGACCTCGACGCGATGGCGGACGCGATCACGGACCGTACCCGGATGATCTTCGTCTGCAACCCGAACAACCCGACCGGGACGGTGGTGCGCCGGGCCGAGCTGGAGCGGTTCCTGGACCGGGTGCCGGGCGATGTGCTCGTGGTGCTCGACGAGGCGTACAAGGAGTTCATCCGCGATGTCGAGGTGCCGGACGGCATAGAGATCTACCGGGACCGGCCCAATGTGGCGGTGCTGCGGACATTCTCCAAGGCCTACGGTCTGGCCGGCCTGCGGGTCGGATTCGCAGTGGCCCACGAACCGGTGGCGGCAGCACTGCGCAAGACGGCGGTGCCGTTCGGGGTCAGTCAGGTGGCGCAGGACGCGGCGGTCGCATCGCTGCGCGCCGAGGACGAGCTGCTCGGCCGGGTCGGCTCCCTGGTCTGCGAACGCATCCGGGTGCACAAGGCTCTGGTGAGTCAGGGCTGGACCGTTCCGGAGTCCCAGGCCAACTTCGTCTGGCTGCGGCTCGGCGACCGTACGCTGGACTTCGCCGGGGCGTGCGAGCGGGCCGGAGTCGTGGTCAGGCCGTTCGCGGGCGAGGGTGTGCGGGTCTCGATCGGCGAGGACGAGGCGAACGACGTCTTCCTGAGGGTGGCGGAGGCGTACCGCAAGGAGCTGTAACCGAAGTCGCGCGTGCCGCGACCGGTCGCGGCGTGTGCGCGTGCACCGGAAGGCCCCGTACCTCTCGTTCGTCGAGGTGCGGGGCCTTCGCGTGGGAGCGTCCCGATAGGGGGACCCCCCTCGAACACCCCGAAACTCTGTGCGCCATAATGCTTGTGAATGTGAACGCGTTCACAAGCGCGTCCTGTTCCTCCCGTGATCGGTCGGTTAGCAGTTCAAACTTCCGCTCACTACGGCGACGTAAGGAGAAGATGACGTGGAGCTGGCTCTGGCGCCTGAGACCTTGGCTCGATGGCAGTTCGGGATCACTACCGTCTACCACTTCCTTTTCGTTCCCCTGACGATCTCTCTCGCCGCGCTCACCGCCGGCCTGCAGACCGCCTGGGTGCGGACCGACAATCAGAAGTACCTCAGGGCCACCAAGTTCTGGGGCAAGCTCTTCCTGATCAACATCGCCATGGGTGTCGTCACCGGCATCGTCCAGGAGTTCCAGTTCGGCATGAACTGGTCCGACTACTCACGCTTCGTCGGAGATGTCTTCGGCGCCCCACTGGCCTTCGAGGCGCTGATCGCCTTCTTCTTCGAGTCCACCTTCATCGGGCTGTGGATCTTCGGCTGGGACAAGCTGCCGAAGAAGATCCACCTCGCCTGCATCTGGATGGTCTCCATCGGGACGATCCTCTCCGCGTACTTCATCCTCGCGGCCAACTCCTGGATGCAGCACCCGGTCGGCTACCGGATCAACAAGGAACGCGGCCGGGCCGAGCTCACCGACTTCTGGCATGTGCTCACCCAGAACACCGCGCTCACCCAGTTCTTCCACACCCTCACAGCGGCCTTCCTGGTCGGCGGCGCGTTCATGGTCGGCATCGCCGCCTTCCACCTGGCGCGCAAGCAGCACATCCCGGTGATGCGTACCTCGCTGCGGCTCGGACTGGTCACCGTCGTGATCGCCGGACTGCTCACCGCCGTCAGCGGCGACCTGCTCGGCAAGGTCATGTTCAAGCAGCAGCCGATGAAGATGGCCGCCGCCGAGGCGCTCTGGGAGGGGCAGAACTCGGCACCCTTCTCGATCTTCGCGGTCGGCGATGTGGCCAAGGGGCACAACACCGTGGAGATCTCCGTCCCGGGGATACTGTCGTTCCTCGCGGACGACAACTTCCACTCGTACATCCCCGGCATCAACGACATCAACAAGGCCGAGCAGGAGAGGTTCGGACCCGGCGACTACCGGCCCAACATCCCGGTCGCGTTCTGGAGCTTCCGCTGGATGATCGGCTTCGGCATGGCGTCCTTCGGCCTCGGCCTGCTCGGGCTGTGGCTGACGCGGAAGAAGTTCATGCTGCCACCGGGGCTGCGGACCGGTGAGGACGAGGTGCCGCATCTGGTCCTCTTCAAGAGCAAGGCACTCAGCCCGAAGCTGACCAAGCTCTACTGGATCGTCGCCCTCTGGACGCTGCTCTTCCCGCTGATCGCCAACTCCTGGGGCTGGATCTTCACCGAGACGGGCCGCCAGCCCTGGGTCGTCTTCGGGGTTCTGCAGACCCGCGACGCCGTCTCCCCCGGCGTCTCTCAGGGCGAGGTGCTCGCCTCGCTGATCCTCTTCACCCTGCTCTACGCGGCGCTCGCTGTGATCGAGGTCAAGCTGCTCACGAAGTACATCAAGGCCGGGCCGCCAGAACTCACGGAGTCCGACCTCAACCCGCCCACCAAGATCGGCGGCGACGACCATGACGACGCCGACCGGCCGATGGCCTTCTCCTACTGAGAGCAGAGGAGCGGAGAGATGGAACTCCACGACGTCTGGTTCGTCCTCATTGCCGTTCTCTGGATCGGCTACTTCTTCCTGGAGGGATTCGACTTCGGCATCGGTGTCCTCACCAAGCTGCTGGCCCGGGACCGCCAGGAACGGCGAGTCCTGATCAATACGATCGGGCCCGTCTGGGACGGCAACGAGGTATGGCTACTCACCGCGGGCGGCGCTACCTTCGCCGCCTTTCCCGAGTGGTACGCCACGCTGTTCTCCGGCTTCTACCTGCCGCTGCTGATCATCCTGCTCTGCCTGATCGTGCGCGGTGTCGCCTTCGAGTACCGGGCGAAGCGGCCCGAGGAGAAGTGGCAGACCAACTGGGAACACGCGATCTTCTGGACTTCGCTGATCCCGGCCCTGCTCTGGGGCGTGGCCTTCGGGAACATCGTGCGCGGCGTGAAGATCGATGCCGACATGGAGTATGTGGGCAACTTCGGGGACCTGCTCAACCCGTACGCGATCCTCGGCGGGCTGGTCACGCTCTTCCTCTTCACCTTCCACGGTGCGGTGTTCGCCTCACTCAAGACGGTCGGGGACATCAGGGAGCGGGCGCGCGGCATGGCGCTCAAGCTGGGTCTGACCACTGCGGTGCTCGCGCTCGGGTTCCTGACCTGGACCCAGATCGACAACGGTGACGGCAAGAGCCTTGTCGCGATGATCATCGCTGTACTGGCGCTGGTCGGAGCGATCGGTGCCATAGCGGCCGGACGCGAGGGCTGGTCGTTCGCGCTCTCCGGAGTGACCATCACGGCCGCGGTCGCGATGCTCTTCCTGACGCTCTTCCCGAACGTCATGCCGTCCTCGCTGAACGACGCCTGGAACCTCACGGTCACCAACGCCTCGTCCAGTCCGTACACGCTGAAGATCATGACCTGGTGCGCAGGGATCGCCACCCCTGTGGTGCTGCTGTACCAGGGATGGACGTACTGGGTGTTCCGCAAGCGGATCGGCACGCAGCACATCGCCGAGGCGCACTGACGCGCCCCGCTCTCTTTCGGGCGAGAGAAGGGTCCCGGTCCTTCTCTCGCCCCGGTCCACCGAACGAGCTCTCTGGGGGCTGTTTCACGTGAAACCGATCGACCCGCGTCTGCTCCGTTACGCCCGCGCCACCCGGCTCTTCCTGGCGGCCGTGGTGGCACTCGGAGTGGCCGGGGCTGTGCTGGTCATCACCCAGGCCATACTCATCGCCGAAGTAGTGGTGGGCGGGTTCGAGGACGGGCTCACCGTTCCGGGGCTGCGCACCCCGCTGATCCTGCTTGTGGCGGTCGCGCTCGGCCGCGGATTGGTCTCCTGGCTGACCGAGCTGGCCGCCCACCGGGCCAGTGCGGCGGTCAAGTCCGAGCTCCGCGGCCGGCTGCTCGACCGGGCGGCGGCGCTCGGGCCGGAGTGGCTGAGCGGCCGGCGCACCGGCTCACTGGTGGCGCTAGCCACCCGCGGTGTCGACGCGCTCGACGACTACTTCGCGCGCTATCTGCCGCAGCTCGGACTCGCTGTGGTCGTTCCGGTGGCAGTCCTCGCCAGGATCGTCACCGACGACTGGGTCTCAGCGGCGATCATCGTGGTCACGCTGCCGCTCATCCCGCTCTTCATGATCCTGATCGGCTGGGCCACCCAGTCCCGGATGGACCGCCAGTGGCAGCTGCTCTCGCGGCTGTCCGGACACTTTCTCGACGTGGTCGCCGGCCTGCCGACGCTGAAGGTCTTCGGCCGCGCCAAGGCCCAGGCCGAGTCCATCCGCACCATTACCTCGCAGTACCGCAGGGCCACCCTGCGGACCCTGCGGATCGCCTTTCTGTCGTCCTTCGCCCTGGAGCTCCTCGCCACCCTGTCGGTGGCACTGGTCGCCGTCACCATCGGCATGCGGCTCGTGCACGGTGAACTCGACCTCTACACCGGCCTGGTGGTGCTGATCCTCGCGCCCGAGGCCTATCTGCCGATCCGGCAGGTCGGGGCGCAGTACCACGCGGCAGCCGAGGGGCTCTCGGCCGCGGAGGAGATCTTCGCGATTCTGGAGACCGAGCCGCGGGCGGGCGGTACGGCGGACGTCCCGCCGTCGCTGCGGCTGGAGTTGGAGGGGGTGACCGTACGGCATGAGGGCCGTGCCGAACCTTCGCTCGACGGGGCCTCGCTGGTGGTGGACGAGGGGGAGACCGTCGCCCTGGTCGGCCCGAGCGGTGTCGGGAAATCCACGCTGCTCGATGTGGTGCTTGGGTTCGCGGTGCCCGACGAGGGGCGGATACGGGTCGGCGGCGTCGATCTGGCGACGCTCGCGCCCGAGCGCTGGCGGGAACGGATCGCCTGGGTGCCGCAGCGCCCACAGCTCTTCGCGGGCACGATCGCGGAGAACGTACGGCTGGCCCGGCCGGACGCGGACGACAGCGCGGTGACGGCGGCGCTGCGGGACGCGGGGGCCCACGACTTCGTGGCGGAACTGCCCGACGGCGCGCAGACGCTCCTCGGCGAGGACGGCGCGGGACTCTCCGCCGGTCAGCGGCAGCGACTCGCGCTAGCGCGGGCGTTCCTCGCCGACCGGCCGCTCCTGTTGCTCGACGAGCCGACCGCGAGCCTGGACGGCGAGACGGAGGCGGGGATCGTCGAGGCGGTACGGAGGCTGGCGGCGGGGCGGACCGTGCTGCTGGTCGTGCACCGTCCGGCGCTGCTCTCGGTCGCCGACCGGGTGGTGGTGCTGGAACCCGGTGCGGCACCGGAACGGCAGTGGGCAACGGTGCCGGGCGATGGGGCGGCCGTGCCTCGGCAGGCGCGCGCGGACGGCTCCGGGAACCGGGACACGTACGAAGCCGGGCAGGAGCCTGAGGTGCTGCGGCAGACCGCGGCCCGGTCCGGGCAGGTGCTCGCCCGGGTCCGGGAGGCCGCAGGGGCACAGCGCGGACAGCTGGCGCTCGCACTGCTGCTGAGCAGCCTCGCTCTGGGGTCGGCCGTCGGACTCATGGCCGTCTCCGGCTGGCTGATCTCCCGCGCCTCCGAACAGCCCCCGGTGCTCTATCTGATGGTCGCCGTGACAGCGACCCGCGCGTTCGGGCTCGGGCGCGCCGTCTTCCGCTACGCCGAGCGTCTCGTCTCGCACGACGCTGTGTTGAAGATGCTCGCCGAGCTGCGCGTCGCCGTGTACCGCGGGCTGGAGCGCATCACGCCGGCCGGACTGGGCCGGATGCGGCGCGGGGATCTGCTGTCCCGGCTCGTCGCCGACGTGGACGCGCTGCAGGACTACTGGCTGCGGTGGCTGCTGCCCGCCTGGACGGCGGTCGTGGTGGGAGCGGCGGCAGCCGGGTTCACCGGCTGGCTGCTGCCCCAGGCTGGTGTCGTGCTCGCCTTCGGACTGTTGCTGGCCGGGGTCGGGGTGCCGCTCGTGAGTGGCGCCTTTGCCGGTCGTGCGGAACGCCAACTGGCGCCCGCGCGGGCCGATCTGGCCACCCGGATCACCGATCTGCTCGGCGGGACCGCCGAACTGACCGTCGCGGGCGCCTTGCCCGCGCGCAAGGAGAGGACGCGGGCGGCCGACACCGTCCTGACCCGGATCGCGTCACGCGCGGCGACGGCCACGGCACTCGGCGGTGGCCTCTCCGCCCTGATCTGCGGCCTCACCGTCGTCGCCGCCGCCCTCGTCGCCGTCCCGGCGGTTCACGACGGACGGCTGAAGGGTGTGGAGCTCGCGGTGGTGGTGCTCACCCCGCTTGCCGCCTTCGAGGCCGTCACCGGTCTGTCACTCGCCGTGCAGTTCCGGCAGCGGGTCAAGCGGAGCGCGGAGCGGGTGTACGAGGTGCTGGACGCCCCGGTGCCGGTGCACGAGCCCGCGACCCCGGCCGAGACCCCCGCGACACCGTTCCCACTGGAGGTACGGGGGGTGGCGGCCCGCTATGCGGGAGCGTCGCGGGACGCCCTGGACTCCGTCGACCTGACGCTGACCGCAGGCCGGCGCATCGCGGTCGTCGGCCCTTCGGGCTCCGGGAAGACCACCCTCGCGCAGGTCCTGCTCCGCTTCCTGGACGCGCGGGCGGGGACGTACCGGATCGGTGGTGTGGACGCCTCGGTGCTGGACGGGGACACCGTCCGGCGATTCGTCGGGCTCTGTGCCCAGGACGCGCATGTCTTCGACAGCTCCATCCGGGAGAACCTGCGCCTGGCCCGCACCGTCGCAACGGACGACGAGCTGCGGGCCGCGCTGGCCCGGGCGCGGCTGCTCGACTGGGCAGAAGCACTGCCCGACGGGCTCGACACCCTCGTCGGCGAGCACGGCGCACGCCTCTCCGGCGGCCAGCGCCAGCGGCTCGCGCTGGCCCGGGCGCTCCTCGCCGACTTCCCCGTGCTCGTTCTGGACGAGCCCGCCGAGCATCTCGACCTGGCGACGGCGGACGCCCTGACCGCGGATCTGCTGGCCGCGACCCGGGGCCGTACGACAGTCCTGATCACCCATCGACTGGCGGGGCTCGAAGCGGTCGACGAGGTGGTGGTGATGGAGGCAGGCAGGATCGTGCAGCGTGGTCCGTATGCCGCTCTCGCGGCGGCGGACGGCCCGCTGCGCCGGATGCTGGAACGCGAACGGGAAACCGTGCGAGAGGCGGATCGAGTGCCGGACGGCGCGGCGCGGGCGTAGAAGGCGTCCGGCGGCCGCCGGAACGATCCGCAGGAGCCACCGGTCCACTTTCCTCCCCAAATAGGACTAACTAGGCTCTGGGTATGGCAGAGCAGGACCCGAAGGACTCACTCGAAGCCGCAACGCAGGCGACCCGCGGTCTGCAGGGCCTGTCCACCGAGCTCACCGCCCGCGTCCCGCAACTGCTGGAAGCGATGCGCTCCGTCGGCACCGGGCTCGAACTGCACTCCACCCTCGATCGGATCTGCGAGACCGCCGCCGAGCTCGCCGACGCCGCCTACGCCGCCATCGGCGTCGCCGACGAGGGGGGCAAGGGGCTCTCCGACTTCCTCACACACGGGGTATCGACAGAGGTGGAGGCCGCGATCGGGCACCGGCCCGATGGACACCGGGGGCTCCTCGGTGCACTGCTCCACGACCCGGCCCCCGTGAAGCTCGCCGATCTGACGGCCGATCCGCGGTTCGCCGGATTTCCGCCAGGCCATCCCCCGATGCGGACCTTCCTCGGTGTCCCGATCCGGGTGCAGGGCAAGATCTTCGGCAATCTCTATCTGGCCGAGAAGGACGGCGGGGGCGAGTTCACCGACTACGACCTGCACATGGTCCGGGTGCTCGCCACGGAGGCCGGGATCGCCATCGGCAACGCCCGGCTGTACGAGGCGGCACGCCAGCGCGAGCGGTGGATCGACGGATCGGTGGCCGTGACCACCGCGCTGCTCTCCGGCGGGGACGCCGACGACGCCCTCGCCGTCGTCGCCGAACAGGCCCGCCACCTCGCTGCCTCCGCCGCGGGGATCGTGCTCCTTCCGGCCGAGGGGGGCGGGCTGGAGGTCGTCGCCGTCTCCGCCGACGAGCCGTCCGCCCCCCTTGGGGTGATCATCGGCCCGGAGAGTCCGGTGGTGGCGAAGCTGCTGGCCGGCGAGGCGGTCTTCACAGACGACTCGGCCACCGACTTCCGCATGGTCACCCGTCTTGCCCACCGGTTCGGCCCGAGCATGCTGCTCCCGCTGCACAGCGGCGGACGGGTGCTCGGCGCACTCGCCACCCCGCGAGCCCGGGGCGACCGGCCGTTCACCGAAACCGAACGGACCCTGGCCACACAGTTCGCCTCGCAGGCCGCACTCGCGCTGATGATGGCCGAGGCGCAGCGGGACCGGGAGCGGCTCGCAGTGTATGAGGACCGTGACCGGATCGCCCGTGACCTGCACGATCTCGTCATCCAGCGGCTGTTCGCCACCGGGATGATGCTGGAGAGTGCCCAGCGCCGGTCGGTGGTGCCCGAGGTGCGGACCGGTGTCGGCCGGGCGGTCGACGAACTGGACGTGACCATTCAGGAGATCCGTACCGCGATCTTCGCGCTGCAGCAGGAACCGGCCGAGGCGCCGTCCGGGCTGCGCACCCGCGTCCTGCGCGAGATCAACATGGCGGCCGTCCCCCTTGGCTTCAAGCCGGCGCACCGCTTCCTCGGCCCGATCGACTCACTGGTCGGCGAGCTGACCGGCAAGAACCTGATCGCGGCGTTGCGGGAGGCGCTGTCGAACGCCTTCCGGCATGCCGGGGCGTCCCGCATCGACGTGGTCGTCGATGCGACCGTCACGCTGCCCGACGGACGCGACGCGGTACGTCTGTCGGTCGCCGACGACGGGGTGGGCATCCCGGAGGGCGGTCGGCGCAGCGGGTTGCGGAACCTGGCGCGCCGGGCGGAATCGCTGGGTGGGGCGAGCTGGTTCGGGCCGGGAATCGCTGAGGACGGGGGCGGCACGACGGTGGTGTGGCAGGCACCGCTGTGACGGCCGCCTTTCGGCGCTCGGGGGGCGGGCCTCGGGGTGATCGGGGGCGTTCAGCCTTCGCTGCGGTGCTTCCGGCGCTCGGCGACGAGCCGCTCGATGACGACCGCGACACCGTCCTCGTTGTTGGTGACGGTCCGGCCGGAGGCGGCGGCCAGCGCTGCGGGGTGGGCATTTTCCATCGCGTACGAGGTACCCGCCCAGCTCAGCATTTCCACGTCATTCGGCATGTCCCCGAAGGCGACGACCTCGGCGGGCGAGATGCCGCGCTCGGCGCAGCAGAGTGCCAGCGTGCTGGCCTTGGAGACGCCGGGACCGCTGACTTCCAGCAGGGCCGTGGGGCTGGACCGGGTGAAGGACGCCCGGTCACCGGCTGCGGTGCGAGCCACTTCGAGGAATTCGTCCGGTGCCAGTTCCGCATGGTGTGCCAGGAGCTTCAGTACGGGGGCGCCTGTGCCACGCACCTCTTCGTGGAGCAGCTTCTCGGCGATGGCGACGGTGGCGCCCGGGTCGAAGTGGAACGGCGGGTAGGACGGTTCGTAGTGGATGCCGGTGGTCAGCTCGACGGCGAACGAGGTGCCGGGGGCGGCCACACGCAGGGAGTGGACGACATCCAGGGCGATATCGCGTTCCAGCGGCCGGACCTCGACCAGCTTGCCGCCCGCGTGCAGATCGGCGACCGCGGCGCCGTTCGCGCAGATCGCCAGACCGTGGCCGTGGACATGGGCGCTGACGACATCCATCCAGCGGGCCGGTCGGCCGGTGACGAAGAAGACCTCGATCCCGGCCTCCTCGGCCGCGGCGAGTGCTGCGATTGTGCGGTCCGAGACGGTCTTGTCGTCGCGCAGCAGAGTGCCGTCCAGATCGGTTGCAATCAGCCGGGGAGCGGCAGGCAGAGGCGAATCGATAGCTGAGGTCACCCAGCTATTCTCGCGTACGGGAGCGCACGGGTGTGCGGAGGGGCGCGCATTTGAGGATGCGCGCCCCTGAGCTGGCAAACATGTCTGAGGCATATGCCAGAGGATCGACGAGCCGCTGCCGCGCTGTCGGTAGCGGTGCGCCGGTCAGCGGGCGTCGGTATCGCGGTCGGCGGGCGGCAGGCGTGGGTCAGCCGAGCTGGGACAGCCCCTCCGTGGCGATCCGCTCGAAGACCTTCTCGTCCGCCGCGAAGTCGGAGTCCGCGATCGGCGTGTGGATGACGATCTCCGTGAAGCCCAGCTCGAAGTGGGTGCCCGCGAAGTCCACGAACGCGTCGAAGGACTCCAGCGGGCGGTCCGGGGTGAAACCGGTGAGCAGGATCTTGTCCAGCTCGGCCACATCCCGGCCGACGGCCTCGCAGGCCGTGCCGAGCTTGGTGATCTGCCCGCGGATGGCCTCCACGGACTGCTCCGGGGTGCCCGTCTCGAACAGCTTGGGGTCTCCGGTGGTGACCCATGCATCGCCGTACTGCGCGGCGAGCTTCAGCCCGCGCGGCCCGGTGGCGGCCACTGCGAAGGGCAGCCGCGGCCGCTGCACACAACCGGGGATGTTCCGCGCCTCGTTCGCCACGTAGAGCTCGCCCTCGTGCGTGACCGACGGCTCCCGCAGCAGCCGGTCGAGCAGCGGCACGAACTCGGCGAAGTGGTCCGCCCGTTCGCGCGGGGTCCACGGCTCTTCGTCGCTCCTGCGCAGCGTCGTGGCGTCGAAACCGTTGCCGCCTGCGCCGATACCGAGGGTGATGCGTCCGTCGGAGACGTCGTCCAGCGTGATGAGGTCCTTGGCCAAGGTCACCGGGTGCCGGAAGTTGGGGGACGTGACAAGGGTGCCCAGACGCAGCCGCTCGGTGACGGCGGCCGCGGCGGTCAGGGTCGGCACCGCACCGAACCACGGTCCGTCGCGGAAGGTCCGCCAGGCCAGATGGTCATACGTGTACGCGGCGTGGAACCCCAGCTCCTCGGCGCGCCGCCAGATCTTCCGGCCGTCGCTCCAGCGGTGGATCGGCAGAATTACAGTGCTCAGACGCATACCCACGACCATACGGTGGACGTGCTGCGGACAAAAAACACATGACAGCCCCTAACGACGGACGCTGCGGCTGAGCCAGGGCGACAGAGCTCCGCGCGGCACGAGCTCCTTGTAGGTCTCGTCGCCGGGCAGCGGCACGATCAGCCACCATCCGGGCGGAAAGACTGTGCCTTTCACATGGGTCATCCCGGTGTGGACCGACCACAGGAAGGCAGGCACGGAGTCGCGCGGGACGTCGGGGAACTCGATGCCGTCGCCAGTGATCTTCGCGTCATCGTCAGGGAAGGCCTGGATGGTGACGGCCGGGAAGCCGCTCAGCTCGACGAAGGCCTCGTGCGGCAGCGAGCCGTCCGGATCGATGACCGAGAAGGCGCCGGCGGAAGTACGCCGGGAGACCTGGTCGGCGCCGATGTCATCGGTGGTCCGCACCTTCAGGCCGAATTCGCGGGCGACCTCGCGGATCGCAACGACTACGGCTTCCATGCCGGCGAAGTGGGGACGGTCCATGCTCACGATCATGGCGGTGCGTCGGCTCGTTGCGGTGGGTCGGCATGGTGGGTGGCGGGGGCGATCGGACCCGGTCGGGTCCGTTCGGGTTCAGCCGGGGAAGCGCAGGAACTCGGGCGGTACCGCCTCCGTGAGCCAGACCCCGTTCGCGCTGACGTAGAAGACGTGACCCGCTCGGTGCATCGCGGCCGCGTCCAAGGAGAGGACGACAGGCCGGCCGCGCCGGGCGCCGACACGGGTCGCCGTCTCGCGGTCGGACGAGAGGTGGACGTGGCGTCGGTTCATGGGGCGCAGCCCCTCGGCACGGATCGCGTCCAGGGTGCGGCCCACCGTGCCGTGGTAGAGATACGCGGGCGGCTCGACCGGCGGCAGATCGAGGTCCACCGGGACGGTATGGCCCTGGCTCGCCCGGATGCGGTCGCCGTCGATGGCGTAACGCCGTTTGTCGTTGACCGCGACGACATGGTCGAGCTCGGCCCGGGTGATGGGGAAGTTGTGCCGGGCAGTGGCGCGGAGCAGCTCGTCGATCGACACCCAGCCGTTCGCATCGAGAGTGATGCCGATCCGCTCCGGTTGATGCCGCAGGTGTTTCGAAAGGTATTTGGACACCTTGACGGTGCGTCTTTCATTCATCCCGCAAGAGTGCCCGTGACGATCTCGTCGGCGCATCCGGATTTGCTCAGGATCCACACCAGTGATTTTCGTCCACAGGTTTGATCCACAGTCAACTTGAGTTATCCACAGGCGATTTGGCGATTCTGTGGACAAGTGGCGGTGCGATCAGCCCATTTGGTCAACTTACCTTGATTTTAGATGTGATGTGGCAAGTGCGTCCAATGTCCGCGCCTGGACCTCCCGTTCGGTGGCAGCCGCGACGAAAGCCGCGACATTCTGCGGCCCAACAAGCTGTTGGACAGCTCCAATTGTGTCCGGCGGCAGCAGTACAGGACGGGGCTCCCCCACAGCGGGAGACGAGCCGATCGGCGCGTCCGCGCCGAGGTGATGCTGTAGATGACGGGTGGCGAACATCCGCATGGCGCGCGCCAGTTCCGCATCGACCGTCTGCTGGGCGAGCGGGCGGAGTCGCCGCACGAGCTCTGCGGCTTCGGCCGCATCCGCGTCCGTCGGTGGACGATGACCGAGGTAACGCGCGAACACATGCTCCGTGGTGAACTCCAGGAATCGGGACGCGATGTGTTCGACCTGACCGCGAAGTTCCCTCAGGTGACCGGAGATTGCGGTCAGCGGTACACCGGCTCCGTGCAACTCGACAGCTACCGCCAGCTCTTGTGGACTCGGCACCAGAAATTCGTCGGGTCGACCCGGAATCGGCTCGAGCACACCGAGCTCGACCGCCTCGGCGACCGCCTGGTCGTCCTGCGCACCGCCGAACCTCCTGTGCAGCTCGTCCCGGGTGATCCGGTCGGCCTGCTCGTCCGTCCAGGGCCCATGCACCTCGGCGACGAGCCCGAGCACTCCGCCGAGTCCGCGGCCCGCGTCCCACGCCTCCAGCAGTTCCTTGATGCTGGCCAGCGTGTAACCGCGGTCCAGCAGGTCGGCGATCTGCCGGAGCCGGGCGAGATGCGTGTCCCCGTACACATTGGCCCGGCCGCGCCGCTCCGGTGTCGGCAGCAGTCCCCGGTCCTGGTAGGCCCGGATCGTGCGGACCGTGGCGCCGCTCGCATGCGCCAGGTCCTCGATCCGGTACTCGGCGGCGGACCGGCTCGTCACCGCCGACGTTCCCTGCCCGCTCACAGCGGCGGCTTCAGCCGGGCGATCGCGCGCAGCGCGCCGGGGCTGAACCTGGACAGGAACCGGGCGGTGCGGGCCTCCGGTGTCACCGGCACCACGGCCCGGTTGTGCACCACGGCCTCGATGATCGCGTCGGCGACCTTCTCCGGAGGGTAGTTGCGCAGCCCGTACAGCCGGCCGGTCCGCTTCTGCAGCCGTTTCTCCTCGGCGGCGTCGGCCCCGGCGAAGCGCGTCGTCGCAGTGATGTTGGTGTTCACGACACCGGGGCAGATCGCGCTGACCCCGATCGAGCGCTCGGCCAGTTCGGCCCGCAGGCACTCGCTGAGCATCAGCACGGCCGCCTTGGAGGTGCTGTACGCGGGCAGCGCCCGGGACGGCTGATACGCGGCGGCGGACGCGGTGTTGACGATATGGCCGCCCTGGCCACGCTCGGCCATCTGCTTACCGAAGATCCGGCAGCCGTGGATGACTCCCCACAGATTGACGTCGAGGACGTTCTTCCAGTCCTCGCTCGTGGTCTCCAGGAAGGAGCCCGACAGGCCGATCCCGGCGTTGTTGACCAGGACGTCGACGATGCCGTACTCGGCGGCGACCTTCTCGGCAAGCTTCTCCATCGCCTGCTCGTCGCTGACGTCGACCACCTCGCCCCAGGCCGCGGGGGACCCGATCAGACGGGCCATCTCGGCCGTTCTGGCCGCCCCTTCCGCGTCCCGGTCCACGGCCACCACCCGGGCGCCGGCCTCGGCGAAGGCGAACGCGGTGGCCCGCCCGATACCGCCGGCCGCACCCGTCACCAGCACCAACTGCCCGCCGAACCGGTCCGCGTGCGCCCCGGTCGGTGCAGGGTCCTGGAGCGGCCGCCCGTCCTCCTGGGCCGACTCGATGCCGGCCACGAACTCGCTGATCCAGGAAGCCAGCTGGTCCGGCCTGGTGCGTGGCACCCAGTGCTTGGCCGGCAGGGTGCGCCGCACCAATTGCGGGGCCCACAGCTCCAGTTCGTCGTAGAGCCGCTCCGAAAGGAAAATGTCACCGGTCGGTGTGACCAGCTGGACCGGCACATGTGCGAAAGCGTCCTCACGCGGCCTTCGCAGCCGGACCCGGACGTTGTCGCGGTAGAGCCAGGCGCCGTGCGCCGCGTCGTTCGGCAGGGACGGCGTCGGGTAGTCGCCCGCGGGCACGCTCTCCAGCCGCTGCAGTATCCGGGGCCACCGTCTGCCGAGGGGGCCGCGCCAGGCAAGCTCCGGCAGCACCGGAGCGTGCAGCATGTACACGTACCAGGACTTGGCGCCCTGGCCGAGCAGCTGGCCGACCCGGCGCGGAGTGGGCCGGGACATCCGCTGCTTGATCCAGTGCCCGAAGTGGTCCAGAGACGGACCCGACATCGAAGTGAAGGAGGCGATCCGGCCCTCGGTGCGCTTGACCGTCGCGAACTCCCACGACTGGACCGAACCCCAGTCGTGCCCGACCAGATGCACCGCCCGGTCCGGGCTCACCGCGTCGGCCACGGCCAGGAAGTCGTCGGTCAGTTTCTCCAGCGTGAACCCGCCGCGCAGCGGCGTCGGAGCCGTCGACCGGCCGTGTCCGCGCACGTCGTACAGCACGACATGCCACTGCTCGGCCAGCTGCTCCGCGACCTCCGTCCAGACTTCCTTGCTGTCCGGGTAGCCGTGGACGAGCACGACCGTGGGACGCGTCTCGTCGCCCAGCTCGGCAACGCACAAGTCGATCCCGCCGGTACTCACCCGGCGTTCGCGGATCCCCGGCACATCCTGAAGACTCACGCCGCCACCCTCTCCTCGGCCCAGCGCCGCACATGCGGCAGATCGTCGTCCAGCCAGAAGGCGCTCTGCTCGGGGTCCTTGGAGTCGGTGATGACCAGGATCTCCTCGAACTTGGCGCCTGTGCCCCGGAATCCGAGATGGGGCTCGACCGCCCACAGCCCCGGCTGCGGCGGATGGTCGGAGAAGCTGTACGGGCTCCACAGCGGCGACCAGCCCTCCCGGTGCCCGTGCAGTGCATCGCTGACCAGCCCTTTGAGCGACTGCGTACCGAACCCGAACACACGCGGGGACCAACGGCGTTCGGCGACCCGGTCGATCTTGTGAGCGATGACTCCGAAGGGGTACGCGCGATGCCTGTTGGCATACCCCTGCCTGATCATCAGGCGCTCGACGTCCTCATAGATCTCGCGCAGCGAACGCCGCTCGCGCACCTCGCCCAGAATCAGCGCGCGGTGGGCCTCAAGATCGGCGAGGAGCTTGTCGTGCAGCGGGTTGAGCCCGAGGCAGCCGGAGTATCCGATGTCCGCCGTGAACCCCTTGTACACCGGAGCCATGTCGAGGATGAACGGCATCCCTGGCTCCAGCTTCCGGTTGGTCGGGAAGAACTGCAGCGGCACCTTGAAACCGGCGAACGCCGTACGGTCCCCGAACCAGGCGAACGGGAGATGGAACCAGTCCCGCACCCCGCGCTCACGCAGCCACTCCCGCTGCATCCGGGCCGCCTCGCGCTCCGTCACGCCCGGTTCGAGCCGGGCGGCGACCGCCTCCGCGCATGCGTACGCGAGGCGCTGCACCTCTCTGAACCTCTGGAGTTCCGGGGTCGTTGCATCCTTCACCGGTGAGGCCATGCCACCGTCCGTCCCATGCCGTGTGCGGTACGTGCTCGTAACGTGACATTGATGAATGTGACAATGCTCGGCGGCTACGTCAAGGGGCGTGCGCAGACCTGTGGACAACTCCATGAGCACCCCGTACCAGCCCGCCTCCGGCTCCAGCCCCCGGCTTTCGTCCCTCTGTTCTCCCTCGTCCCCCTGTTTTCGTAGCGCTCAGCCGTCCTCCTTCGTGGGGTCCCCCTACGGGTCCGTACGACTGGAGTCTGATGCGGATCCAACCGCCTGGTCTGACGACCGGTGTGGCCCGCGCCACTACCTTCGAGTACGTGACTGTGATCGCAACCGAAAGCCTGAGCAAGCGGTTCCCCCGGGTGACCGCTCTTGACCGGCTCACCCTGGACATCGGGCCCGGTGTAACCGGCCTGGTGGGTGCCAATGGAGCCGGCAAGTCCACACTGATCAAGATCCTGCTGGGTCTGTCCCCCGCCACCGAAGGCCGGGCCGCGGTGCTCGGGCTGGACGTCGCCACCAGTGGCGCCGCCATCCGGGAGCGGGTCGGCTACATGCCCGAGCACGACTGCCTGCCGCCGGACGTCTCGGCCACCGAGTTCGTCGTCCACATGGCGCGGATGTCCGGGCTGCCGCCGACGGCGGCACGCGAGCGCACCGCCGACACCCTGCGTCATGTGGGGCTGTACGAGGAGCGCTACCGCCCCATCGGTGGCTACTCGACCGGTATGAAGCAGCGTGTGAAGCTGGCTCAGGCGCTGGTCCACGACCCGCAGCTGGTCCTCCTCGACGAGCCGACCAACGGGCTGGACCCGGTCGGTCGGGACGAGATGCTCGGCCTGATCCGCCGCATCCACACCGACTTCGGCATCTCGGTCCTGGTGACCTCGCACCTCCTGGGCGAGCTGGAGCGCACCTGCGACCATGTCGTCGTCATCGACGGCGGCGCGCTGCTGCGCTCCAGCTCCACCAGCGATTTCACCCAGACCACCACGACCCTCGCGGTCGAGGTCACCGACAGCGACACCCACCCGGACGGCACGGACGCGCTGCGCCGGGCGCTGACCGCGGCGGGGGTCAGGCTCGTGGGCCGCGACGGGATCGAGGCCGACAGCCTGCCCGGCGCCGGTCACATCCTGCTGATCGAGGCCACCGGCGAGGAGACGTACGACGTCGTCCGCGACAGCGTCGCCGGGCTCGGGCTCGGACTCGTACGTATGGAACAGCGACGCCACCACATCGCCGAGGTCTTCCGTACCGAAGACACCACAGAGGCCGCGGAGACAGCCCTGGCCGGCGCCGTACAGCAGAAGGGGAGCGGTCACGATGAGCACTGAGACCGGGGCCGTGACCGGGAGTGACAACACCCGGATCCACAACATCGGGTACCGCTCCTACGACGGCCCTCGGCTGGGCCGTGGCTATGCCCGCCGCTCGCTCTACTCGCAGTCCCTGCGGGGCTCCTTCGGACTGGGGCGTTCGGTCAAGTCCAAGGTGCTGCCAATGCTGCTCTTCGGTGTGATGTGCCTGGTCGCGCTGATCACCGTGGCCGTCGCGATGGCCGCGCCCGACGCGACGAAGCTCATGATGAAGTACACGGACTTTGCGATCTACCTGCAGGCCGTCATCGGCCTGTTCATCGCTTCTCAGGCACCGCAGTCCGTCTCCCGGGATCTCCGTTTCAAGAGTGTCCCCCTCTACTTCTCGCGTCCCATCGAGCGGGCCGACTACGTCGTCGCCAAGTACGCCGCCATGGCATCCGCCCTGTTCATCCTCACCGTGACGCCGCTGCTGGTGATGTATGTGGGCGCCCTGCTGGCGAAGTTCGACTTCGCCGACCAGACCAAGTGGTTCGGGCAGGGGGTGGCGTCGGTGGCGCTGCTCTCCGTGCTCTTCGCCGGGCTCGGTCTGGTCGTCGCCGCACTGACACCGCGCCGCGGCTTCGGCGTCGCGGCGGTGATCGCCGTGCTGACCATCTCGTACGGAGCGGTCTCCACGGTCCAGGCCATCGCTTGGGAGACGGGCTCGGCGGGCGCGGTGCAGTGGCTGGGACTCTTCTCGCCCATCACGCTGATCGGCGGCGTCCAGACCGCGTTCCTCGGCGCCACCTCCGCCTTCCCCGGAGGGGAAGGACCGGGCGCCGGGGCAGGTGTGGTGTATCTGATCGTTGTTCTCGCGCTTGTCGCCGGCTCGTACGCCGTACTGATGCGCCGCTACCGGAGGGTCGGGCTGTGACCACCATCGAGATCGACCACACCTCACGCTGGTTCGGCAATGTGGTCGCCGTCAACGACGTCAGCATGACCGTGGGCCCCGGTGTGACCGGGCTGCTCGGCCCCAACGGCGCGGGGAAGTCCACGCTGATCAACATGATGGCCGGGTTCCTTGCGCCGTCGACGGGCAAGGTCACGCTCGACGGCGCGCTGATCTGGCGCAACGAGGCGGTGTACCGGCAGATCGGCATCGTGCCGGAGCGGGAGGGGATGTACGACTTCCTCACCGGTCGCGAATTCGTCGTCGCCAATGCGGAACTGCACGGACTCGGTGATGCGGCGGCGCGCAAGGCGCTCGCCACGGTCGAGATGGAGTACGCGCAGGACCGCAAGATCTCCACGTACAGCAAGGGCATGCGCCAGCGCGTGAAGATGGCGTCCGCGCTGGTCCACGAGCCGTCGGTGCTGCTCCTCGACGAGCCGTTCAACGGGATGGACCCGCGGCAGCGGATGCAGCTGATGGAACTGCTGCGGCGGATGGGCGCCGAGGGCCGCACGGTCCTGTTCTCCTCCCACATCCTCGAAGAGGTCGAACAACTCGCGTCGCACATCGAGGTGATCGTGGCCGGACGGCATGCGGCGTCCGGTGACTTCCGGAAGATCCGCCGGCTGATGACGGACCGCCCGCACCGCTATCTCGTACGGTCCAGCGACGACCGCGCACTCGCTGCCGCGCTCATCGCCGACCCGTCGACGGCCGGGATCGAAGTCGACCTGGGCGAACAGGCCCTGCGCATCCAGGCAGTCGACTTCGGACGATTCACCACACTGCTCCCGAAGGTCGCGCGTGAACACGGCATCCGTCTGCTGACGGTCTCGCCGTCCGACGAGTCCCTCGAATCGGTCTTTTCCTATCTCGTAGCGGCCTGAGTAGCGGCCTGAAAGGAGCTGTGAAGCGTCATGTACAACCCCACAGTCGCCCGGCTCACCTACCGGGCCCTGCTCGGCCGGCGCCGGGCCGCGATCCTCTTCGTCCTGCCCGCGCTGCTGATCGTCATCGCCGTGGCGGTACGGATGTTCGCCGGGGCCGATGACCAGGTCGCCGCCAATGTGCTGGGCGGTTTCGCCATCGCCACGATGGTGCCGCTGATCGGTGTGATCGCAGGCACGGGGGCCATCGGCCCGGAGATCGACGACGGATCGATCGTCTATCTGCTGGCCAAGCCGGTGAAACGGCCGACGATCATCTTCACCAAGCTGATCGTGGCGATCGCCGTGACCATGGTCTTCTCCGCCCTGCCGACATTCGTCGCGGGCCTGATCCTCAATGGCAACGGCCAGCAGATCGCGGTGGCGTACACGATCGCGGCGCTGGTCGCCTCGATCGCGTACAGCGCGCTGTTCCTGCTGCTCGGCACGGTCAGCAGGCACGCAGTTGTCCTCGGTCTGGTCTACGCGCTGGTCTGGGAGGCCCTCTTCGGCAGCTTCGTGCCCGGGGCGCGCACGCTCAGCGTGCAGCAGTGGTCGCTCGCGCTTGCCGAGAAGGTCGGCGGGGAAGGGGCGATCACCTCCGAGGTCGGACTGCCGCTCGCGACGGTTCTGCTGGCGGCGGTCACGGTGCTCGCCACCTGGTACGCGGGCCAGAAGCTGCGCACGCTGAAGCTCGCCGGCGAGGAGTGAGCGGCAGCCCCTCGGAATCTCTTCGCACCTCATATGCGGCAACCCCTGTCCGGTGGGCGGGGGTTGCCGCATGAGCGGACAGTCGTACGCGTAACTGTCCGTTTATCGGCTCGTTGTTCAGGGCGCGTGGAGGCAACTGGAATCCGTGGCGTCGTAGCGTTCGTGAAATCGGGGATTGCCGATGCCGGTGAGGGAACACCCGCCGGGTCGGTCATTGGGTGAGTGGCAACCGTGAGCGTCCTCCGCCTCCGAAGCTCGGGGGACAGGGCTGTCCATCGTCGGTTTTCATCATCGGAAGGCATGTCCATGCCCACGGAAGTCGCCCTGTTCGAGTCGCGCGCGCTGCGCGTCGAGCAGATGGGGCGCGTCGGCGTCCTCGACAGGGTGAAGAGCCTTGTCATGCTCCCGGACGGAATGCACCTTCGCACAGAGGAGCTGGCTCGTTACTTCGAAGTATCCACAACCGCCGTCTGAAGGCTCACCGACCGGCATCAGGGCGAGCTCGCGGACAACGGCATACGGGTGCTGCGCGGCGCTGAGCTGCGCTCCTTTCCATAGCGACATCCTGTCGCTACGGAAGAGGGAGGGGAGGGGCAAGCCGGAAAGTTATCCACAGGCAGCCACTCGGCTCCGGCGGTACACCCGCAGGACCGTGCTCAACGTCGCGATGCTTCTTCGTGACCGCGACATCGCCCGCTGCGTCCGTACCTACCTTCTCGACGCCGAGCAGGACCTGCGTGCGGGGTACGCCTCACTGGAACATCGCGTCACCCGGGTCGAGAGTCGCCTCGCCGGAGTCGGCAGCGCTCTCCAGGAGCTCGGGCCGGCTCTCAACCGGATGTCGCACCGGCTCGACAGCCCCGACCGTCGGCTGGATGCCACGCATCAGGTCGTCGGCGCCATGAGCGTACGGCTGGGCCACATGTCCGGGGACATCGTCCGCGTCGACGGCCGGATGGATGATCTCGCCCGCAACCTGAAGGATCTGAGCCGCCGCGACAGGCAGCGTCGATCCGACTGCTGATCGCGGACTTTCGGTACCGCCCGGAAAATGGGTGGCACCCAAAGTCCGCCCCAGGCAGAGTTGTCGGTGCGGCACAGGCCGACAGCGAATTCCACAGACCGGGAGAGGAGCGCGACGATGACCGAGAGTCCGAGTCCGTCGAGTTCCCATCGGGGCGGCCCGGAGCAGGCGCCGGAGTAACCATCACCTCACTCCGCCGAGCCGCTCGCAGCGGGAAGCCCGGGGCGGCCCTTCTGCGCGCATCGCGCGGCCGCCCTCCCGGAGGATTGGCCGAGTGGTAAGGCAGCGGCTTGCTAAGCCGTCGTCGGGGCCTGGACCCCGCGCGCGTTCGATCCGCGCATCCTCCGCACAGTTCCGCGCATCCTCCGCACAGTTACGTCAGCCCAGTCGGAACAGCCAACTCATCTGCGCATCGGTGCGTCGGTGCAACTGTACGACCGCCGCAGATGCCTAGAGCAGCTGTTCCAGCACCACTGCGATGCCGTCGTCCTCGTTCGACGCGGTGATCTCGTGTGCCACGGCCTTCAGGTCGTCGTGCGCGTTGGCCATCGCCACACCGTGCTGCGCCCAGGCGAACATCGGGATGTCGTTCGGCATGTCACCGAAGGCGAGCGTGTCCGCCGCCTTCACGCCCAGTCGGCGCGCTGCCAGCGAGAGCCCGGTCGCCTTGCTCAGCCCCAGCGGCAGGATCTCCACCACGCCGGGCCCTGCCATGACCACGTCCACCAAGCTGCCGACGGCTCCACGCGCGGCCTTCGCCAGTGCGTCGTCGTCGAGTGCCGGATGCTGGATGTAGACCTTGTTCAGCGGCGCGGACCACATCTCGGTCGCATCCTCCACGAAGACGGCCGGAAGCGGCCCTTCCTGCACCTGGTAGCCAGGGCCGACCAGCACCTCGCCGTCGAGTCCGTCGCGGCTCGCCGCCAGCGCCAGCGGGCCGACCTCTGCCTCGATCTTGGACAGCGCGAGACCGGCTAGCTGCCGGTCCAGCGTCAGCGAGGTCAGCAGCTTGTGCTCGCCCGCGTGATAGACCTGCGCGCCCTGACCGCAGACCGCGATGCCGTTGTAGCCAAGGTCGTCCAGGATGTGGCGGGTCCACGGGACGGCCCGTCCGGTGACGATGATGTGCGCGGCACCGGCCGCCGTCACGGCGGCCAGTGCCTCGCGGGTGCGCTCGGAGACCGTGTCGTCGTCACGCAGCAGCGTGCCGTCGAGGTCGGTCGCGACGAGCTTGTAGGGGAAGGTCACTTGGCGACCGGCTCCAGAACCTCACGCCCGCCCAGGTACGGACGGAGCACCTCGGGCACCCGCACCGAACCGTCGGCCAGCTGGTGGTTCTCCAGGATCGCCACAATGGTGCGCGGTACGGCGCAGAGCGTGCCGTTCAGGGTGGCGAGCGGCTGAACCTTCTTGCCCTCGCGCATCCGGACGGAGAGGCGACGCGCCTGGAAACCGTTGCAGTTCGACGCGGACGTCAGCTCGCGGTACTTGCCCTGGGTCGGGATCCACGCCTCGCAGTCGAACTTCCGGGAGGCCGAGGACCCCAGGTCGCCGGTGGCCACATCGATCACCTGGAACGGCAGCTCGAGACCGGTGAGCCACTGCTTCTCCCAGTCGAGGAGACGCCGGTGCTCGGCCTCGGCGTCCGCCGGGTCGACGTACGAGAACATCTCGACCTTGTCGAACTGGTGGACCCGGAAGATGCCTCGGGTGTCCTTGCCGTACGTACCGGCCTCGCGGCGGAAGCACGGCGAAAAGCCGGCGTAGCGCAGCGGCAGCTTGTCCGCGTCGATGATTTCGTCCATGTGGTACGCGGCGAGCGGGACCTCGGAGGTTCCGACCAGGTAGTAGTCGTCCTTCTCCAGGTGGTACACGTTCTCCGCGGCCTGGCCGAGGAAGCCGGTGCCCTCCATGGCGCGCGGGCGAACCAGCGCCGGCGTCAGCATCGGGATGAATCCGGCCTCGGTGGCCTGCGCGATCGCAGCGTTGACGAGGGCGAGCTCCAGCAGCGCGCCGACACCTGTCAGGTAGTAGAAGCGCGAGCCGGACACCTTGGCGCCGCGCTCCACGTCGATGGCGCCGAGTGCCTCGCCGAGCTCCAGGTGGTCCTTGGGCTCGAAGCCCTCGGCGCCGAAGTCGCGAATGGTGCCGTGCGTCTCGAGAACGACGAAGTCCTCCTCGCCGCCGACCGGCACGTCCTCGTGGACGATGTTGCCGAGCTGCAGCAGCAGGTTCTTGGCCTCCGCGTCCGCCTCGTCCTGTTCCGCGTCGGCGGCCTTGACGTCGGCCTTCAGCTGCTCGGCCTTCTTGAGCAGCTCGGTGCGCTCCTCGGGCGAAGCCTTGGGGATGAGCTTGCCGAGCGCTTTCTGCTCGGAGCGGAGTTCGTCGAAGCGGACACCGGACGACCTGCGCCGCTCGTCGGCGGAGAGAAGAGCGTCGACGAGCGCGACGTCCTCTCCACGGGCGCGCTGGGAGGCGCGAACACGGTCGGGGTCCTCACGGAGCAGGCGAAGGTCAATCACGGCTCCAGGCTACCGGTGTGCGCTTCCATAGCTCGAACCGATATTGCCGAGTGTGTCGCTTTGCCCGAATTGCCGGAATTGGCAATGCTGGGAACGGTCGATGGCCGCAGCCGATCTTGGTCGTCAAATAAAGAGCTCCTATTCCCCTGAATGGGGCATTAAGGGGCTTCCGTTCTTGACGTACAGACCTTGCGTGGGGCGGGAGTTGGAGGTCGCTTGTCCACAGGGGGTGGTGACCCTCCGAAGTTATCCACAGGCTGTGAAGAAGATCTGTGGACACAGGAAGAGATCATTCCGAAAGCCACATGAAGGCTCATGGATTCCCTGTTCAAACTCGCTTCACACACTCATTCGGGTGGGAATTCCTCGTCCTAAAGAGTTGATCAATGGAATTGAGGTGACACGGGCCGACCTGCGGCTCTGTGGAGGGGTGTGGGGTGACTGGAGCGATTTGTCGACCATGTCGTATTGAGGTGTCGACTTGTCCCCAGGTCGAGAACCATCCCTGTGGATAACTCTGTGGGTTGTGAAAATCAGGTGATAGTACCTGTGATGGGCGCACGCCACCGCGGCACGAGGACCAGTCCCGGCCCTCGATCCCGACCTTCGATCCCGACTCTCGGACCCGACCGTCAATCGCGGCCCCTGGTCCCGACCGTCAGGCCCGGCCGTCCTGATTCCGGGCCAGCCAGTCCGAGGCGTCCGTGAAGTCCGTGTCCGATGTCCCCGCACGCAGCGGCCGTACGTCCTCCGGCGCCACTCCGGCCCGCGGATACGAACCGAGGAACCGCACCTTCGGGCAGATCCGCTTCAGACCCATCAAGGCCTCGCCGACCCTGCGGTCCGCGATGTGCCCCTCGGCGTCCACTGCGAAGCAGTAGTTCCCGATGCCGGCACCCGTCGGCCGCGACTGGATCAGCATCAGGTTCACCCCGCGCACCATGAACTCCTGGAGGAGTTCGAGCAGCGCACCGGGGTGGTCGTCGCCCAGCCAGATGACCACTGACGTCTTGTCCGCACCGGTCGGCGCCGCCGGCCGGGCCGGGCGGCCCACCAGGACGAAGCGAGTCTGGGCGTTCTCCGCGTCGTGGATCTCCGTCACCAGCGGTTCGAGACCGTACGTCGCCGCCGCGAACTCACCGGCGAAGGCGGCGTCGTACCGCCCCTCCTGCACCAACCGCGCACCGTCCGCGTTGGACGCGGCCGACTCCCACACGGCCGCCGGCAGATGGGCCGCCATCCAGTTGCGTACCTGCGGCTGCGCGGCCGGGTGCGCGGTGACCGTCTTGACGTCGGACAGCTTGGTGCCGGGTCGCACGAGCAGCGCAAAGGTGATGGAGAGCAGCACCTCGCGGTAGATCATCAGCGGTTCGCCGGTCGTCAGTTCGTCGAGGGTCGCGGTGATGCCGCCCTCGACGGAGTTCTCGATCGGTACGAGTGCTGCCGCGGCAGTCCCGCTCCGTACCGCGTCCAGAGCCGCCGGTACGGAGACCATCGGGACAAGTTCCCGAGTGGCTGCTTCCGGGAGCGTACGGAGGGCGACCTCGGTGAAGGTGCCTTCGGGACCGAGATAGGCGTAGCGCGTGGCGGACATACCGTCACCCTAATGCGCCGCGGTGGCTCACGACTCCAGCAGCCGCTGACCCACGTACTCCCCGTCCGCCGCGCCGCCCGGCACCGCGAACAGGCCGCTCGCCTCGTGCCGGATGAACGGCGACAGCGCGTCTCCCCGGTCGAGCTTGCGCTGCACCGGCACGAACCCCTTCAGCGGATCCGCCTGCCAGCAGATGAAGAGCAGCCCGGCGTCGGGAGTGCCGTCCGCCGCGATGCCGTCGTGGTACGAGAAGGGGCGCCGCAGCATCGCCGCGCCGCTGTTCCTCTCGGGGGAGGAGATCCGGGCGTGGGCGTTGTCCGGGATCAGCAGCTTGCCGTCGGGCCCCGCCTTGTCGAGGTCCATCTCGGTGGTCTCGGTGCCGCCGCTCAGCGGCGCACCGTCCGCCTTGCGCCGCCCTATGACCCGCTCCTGCCGGTCCAGCGGGAGCTTCTCCCAGTCGTCGAGCAGCATCCTGATCCGTCGCACGACTGCGTACGAGCCGCCGGCCAGCCAGGCGTATTTCGCGTCGTCGCCCTCCGTCGTGTGCGACGGGACGAAGATGCGCTGGTCGAAGTCGCTCTCCGACGGCTTCGGGTTGCCGGTGCCGTCGATCTGGCCCATCAGATTGCGGGCGGTCATCGGCTTGGCCGTGGTGCCGGGGGTGCGGTTGAAGCCGTTCATCTGCCAGCGCACCCTGGCCGTCGTGGCGGCCTCCTTCTGGATGGAGCGCAGTGCGTGGAAGGCGACGAGAGCGTCGTCGGCGCCGATCTGCACCCAGAGATCGCCCCCCGAGCGCTTGGGGTCGAGCCGGTCGGAGGAGAACGGCGGCAGCGGGTCCAGCCCCGGCGGCCGATGGGCCACCAGGCCCGTACGTTCGAAGAAGGTGTGCCCGAAGCCGAAGGTGACGGTCAGCGAGGACGGTCCGGCGTCCAGCGCGATCCCGGTGTCGTGCGTCGTGCCGTCCGCACTGCCGCCGGCGGTGGGTTCGCCGGCCATCAGCCGCTGGGTCACGGCGGACCATCGGCGCATCAGGGCGGCGGCTTCCTTCCGTCCCGCGCCGGGTGCCAGATCGAACGCGACGAGATGGCCGCGCGCCTGAAGCGGAGTGGTGATCCCGGGTTGATGTTTCCCGTGAAACATTGCCCGGGTCGTGCCGATCGTCGTCAGCGCGGTCGGTTCGTCGGAGCGGGTCGCGGCGTAACCGGTCGCGCCACCCGCTGCGCCCAGCACCAGTCCGGCCGCACCGGCCGCGCCGACACCGCCGAGCAATCGCCGCCGGGAGAGGTCCCCCGTTGCGGTCTCGGCTCCGGCGTCCGTGCCGTGCTTGCTGTTCGCGCTGCCCGTGCCGTTCTTGCTGTCGGAGCCGCGCTTGCTGTTCGCGCTGCTCATGCTGGTTCCGCTCATGATCCCGCTCAGCCGATCTTCACGTTCTTGGCGATGGTGGTCTGATCGATGTCCGACGTACGCACGGTCACCGCCAGCTTCCAGCTGCCCGCCATCGGGATCTGGACGCCGCTCGCCGTCCAGTGCCCCTCGGCGAGCCGGTCGGGGACGACGGGCAGCGGACCGATGTCCTTGGACGCGAGGGTGAAGGCGAGCTTCACCTCAGGGACGTCCATGGGCTGTCCGTCGGGGCCGTCGATCCAGATGTGGAGCCCGTTGGCGCCGGTACGACCGGGGTCGATGTCCATCCGGACAGCCCCCTTGCCGTTCCTGCCGCCGGTGTCGAACGGCATGTTCACCGCGACGGGGCCCGCGGTCGTGGGCACGGATGCGGCCGTCGAGGTGCGGGCCGCTTCCTCCTCGGTACGTCCGGGCTCGGTCGAGGTCAGCACGGTGGTCACCGCCAACAGCGCCACCGCGACCCCGACTTCCGCCAGTACCGAGCGGCGTAGCCCGGACCGATCGGGGTCGGCGTCGCGGATCCGCTTCTTCGTGGCGGTCGCCACGGCGGCCTTCTGCCGGGTGAGTTGGGCGGCCCGTGCGGGATCCTCGGGCACAGTCGCCGGCTCGGTCTCCACAGCGGTCCCGGTGTCGGCGTCAGCGGTGCCGGCGCCCGTGTCCTGCGCCTTTGTCGTGCCCGCAGTCAGGCGAGCCGTCCACCGCCGCGAGATCCAGGCGACCCCGACCAGGACGGCGACGAGCCCCACCTTCACGAGCAGCAGCTGCCCGTACCGGGTGCCGGTCAGCGCGGACCAGGAGCCGACCTGCCGCCAGGACTGGTAGAGCCCGGTCGCCGTCAGCACCAGCACACTGCCGAACGCGATACGGGAGAAGCGGCGTACCGCCGTGACTTCGATGTCCGGCGTCCGGTAGAGCGCGACCAGCAGCGCGGCGAGGCCGCCCAACCAGGCGGCGACGGCCAGCAGGTGCAGAACGTCGACCGGCATCGCGATGCCGGGCTGGATCCCGGTCGAGGCGTGTTCGGCCAGCGCCCATGTCCCGGCGATCCCGGCGGCGATGACCGCGCCACCGATGGCCAGCCCGAAGGTGAGGTCCTTCTTCTCCCGCTCGTCCTCGCGCTTCGCGTACGCCCCGAACAGCACGGCGATGAAGAGCGCGGAGGCGCCGAGCAGCAGCAGCCGGGAGACCAGCGCGGCCCCCGGCTTGGTGTCGAGTACGGCCTTCAGGCCGTCCAGGTCGAAGATGTCCGCGAGTTTTCCGGAGCCGGTGTACGGGTTGCGCAGCAGAAGCATGGCCAGGGTGGCCGTGGTGAGCGTCATCCAGCCGCGTACGACCAGGCGCTGCAAGGGGCGGGCGCTCGCCCCGCGTTGCCAGCAGGCCAGTACGAAGGCGGAGCCACCGGCCAGCAGGATGAAGCCGGCGTACGCGGCGTAGCGCGCGATGCCGTAGAGCGTGCCGACCAGGCCGCCTCCGGCCTGGTCCGTCGGCAGGGCGACGGTCGTGTTGGACGGGGCGCCGATGGAGAAGGTGAAGGCGCCGGAGACCGGGTGGCTGTCCGCGGAGACTGCCTGCCAGGCCACGGTGTACGTGCCGTCGGGCAGCCCCGCGTGCAGCGGGACGCTGTATTTGACGGTGGAGTCGCTTGGTAGATTGCGTGGTTCCGCACCGGTATCGGCGCGTTTGCCGCTCGGGTCCAGGACCCGGACGGAGCCGTCACCCATGGCGACCTGTTCGGAGAAGGTGAGCGTGACCTCCTTGGGGGCGGTGGCGACCACCGCCCCGTCCTGCGGATCGCTCCCGGTGAGCGCGGCATGCGCGGACGCCGGTCCAGCGCCGCCCAGCAGCAGGCCGAAAACCGTGCCGACGAATACGGCGAGGAGTGCGGCAGCGGCGAGTCGGCGGCGCGTCGGGGACACGGACGGGGTCGGCCCGAAGTGCGGGGCGGTGGCTGTCATGGAGTGTCAGTCCCTCACTGCTTCTTCGGGTTGTGGGTGGTCTCCTTCACGGGAAGGTCGACCTTTATGGGGTCGGCCTTCTCGAAGTGCAGCTCGACGGACACCCTCTCGCCCTGCCTTGGCCGCTGTTTCAGTTTCATGAACATGATGTGGTTGCCGCCGCGCTCCAGGTCCAGTTCGCCGCCCGCGGGCACCTCGAAGGACGTCACCATGCGCATCGTCTGGTTCGTCGTCCGGTGGATCGTGACGTCGTCGGAGAGCGGGCTGGTGACCGAAGTGAGCCGGTCGGAGCTGTCGCCGCTGTTCTGTACGACGAGGAAGCCGGCCGCCATGTCGTTGACGGGCTGCGGCATGAACGCACCGGTCACCTTCAGTTCGGGCTTGCCGCCCGAGGACGAGCACCCTGCCAGCGTCAGCCCGGTGGTGAGGGCGACGACGCCGGCGAGGACGGTGCGGCGGTTCACGGGTTCTCCCCCTTGATGATCTTGGGGAGGTCCTTGGTGTAGTCGTCGGGAGTGGTGTCCTCGCTGTACAGCACATACCCCTTGTCGGTCTTCGGGGAGAACGCGATGACCTGCGACCCGTGCATCGAGACGACCGTGCCGTCCTTCTCCTTCTTCGGAGGGTCGATGCCGATGCCGATCTGGCGTGCGCCCGCCTGGATGGTCGGGAAGTCGCCGGTGAGACCGATGAAGGAGGCGTCCTGGGCCCTGAGCCAGCTGCCCAGCGAGGACGGGGTGTCCCGCTCGGGGTCGGTGGTGACGAAGACGACCTGGAGCTTGTCCTGGTCGGCCTTGGGCAGGGACTTCTTGGCGATGGCGATGTTGCTCATGATGAGTGGGCAGACGTCGGGGCAGTTGGTGTAGCCGAAGTAGATGAGCGTCGGCTTGCCCTTGGTCCGCTCGCGCAGGTCGTACTTCTTGCCGTGGGTGTCGGTCAGGACGAGGTCGGGCTTGGTGAACGGCTGGTCGAGCACCGTCGCGGCCTTGGTCTTCGCCTGGGCGGAGACGTCCGCGAGGGGCTTGTCGGCGTCGTCGCTGCTGCCGCAGGCCGAGAGGGTGAGTGCGGCCGCGGCGACGAACGCCGCGGCCAGCACCGTTTTCTTACGCATGGATTGCTGATTCCTGGTGGGTCGGTGATTCGGTGGGGCCGGAGGGTCAGGCGGTGCGTCGACGGCCGGCCAGGACGCCGAAGGCCACCCCGGCGGCGCCGACGAGGATGCCGACGATGCCGAGGACTCGGGCCGTGGTGTCACTGGAGGAGGACGACGCGGACGACGCCTCGGTGTGTTCGTCCTTCGTCTGGTCGGCGCCGGCCGCACCGGCCTTGTCGGCGGCGCCGCCGTGCTCGTCGGTGGTTGCGGCGGTCAGCTTGAGAACCGGCGCCGGGCTCTCGGGCTCCTCGGCGCCGTCCTTCTGCTCCTCGATCCAGCGGACGACATCCTTGTTGTCGTACGTCTGGATGGCCTTGAACACCAGCTGGTCGGCGTCCTCGGGGAGCTGGCCGACGGAGAGCGGGAACTGCTGGAACTGGCCCGGGCGGATACCGAGGTCGTTCTTGCTGCCCTCGGCGGACCAGGTCACCTTGGAAACGGCCTCGTTGATCTTGTTGCCGTGGACCTCGAGCGGCTTGGCGAGCTTGCTCTTGGTGACGACGATCTTCCAGCCAGGCACCGGCTGCGGCATTACGGAAGCGAGCGGGTGGTCGGTGGGGAAGTTGACCTCGAGCTTGGTCGTCGAGGCGTCGTCGCGCTCGTTGGGGACCTTGAAGTTGATCGTGGCGTAGCCGCCCTTGGCAGCCTCGCCCTGCGGCTGCACGCTGACGTGCGCGGAGGCCGTACCGGCAAGGATCAGCACGGTGGACGCGGCGACGCCGCCGACGATGGCGATGCGGGAAACGTTCATGTCAGGAATCACTCCACTGAAGCACGAAGGAAAGGTGGTCCGACGCGCGGATGCGCGACGGCATCGCGACACCTCTTCCTCACGTGCGGCGTGCCCGCACCGAGCTCGGCGGCCACCGCATGGCGGGCGCCGAGCGGTGACTGCGGTCGAGTCGTGCGTGCAACGAGCGGAGGGTGTCGCGTCAGGCTGCGAGGGTGAATACGGGCGGAGGCCCGCGCCTGATCACCAGGTGCTGCAATGGATCGCCGGTGGCGAGAGCCGGGGCGTCGACTGCGGTACGGGGGATGTGCGGCCCGGTCGCCGGTTCGCCCGGGAGACCGGCGCACAGTGCCCGTAGAAGAGCGAGCGCGGCCCGCAGCGCACGCAACCGGGCCCTGGCCACGAGCTGCTTGGCGCCGTGCGCCGACAGCCGGACCAGCCGGAACAGTGCGATTTCGCCGCGCCGCAGCAGCCAGCCGGTGGCCAGCGCTGCCAGCAGGTGGCCGAGCAGCATGGGCAGGCTGGGCAGCAGACCGGCGAGCGCGGCCGGGTCGGTCACGGCGGTGACCGCCGCTCCCGTCGCGGTGGCCATGTGCTGATGGCCCTGGTCCATCGCCGTCACCGTCGCCGGATCGATGCCTGCGTCGGTGACGATGCGGTGGGCGGCGGCGGCGTTCAGTTGCTCCGGTCCCGCCCCGCAGACGAGGCCTGCCGCGAACCGGATCAGTGAGGCGTCGCCCGCCGCGTCGGCCGTCGACGTGCTGGGGACGCCGTGCGAGCCCAGGCCGAAGAGCGTGTGCAGGGCGATCTGCCCGCCGGCCAGGGCGGTCGCGATGGACGGCATGGAACGCTCGCGTCCGGCGAGCGGCGCCACCACCGCGAAGACCCCGAGGAAGCCTGCGAGCAGCGTCCACCAAGGAACGGTCGCGCAGGAGGCCAGTGTGTGCCCTGCCGCGGACAGCGCGACGCAGGCCGCGGTGAACACCGCGGCCCTCAGTAGCCGCAGACCGGCTCCGGCGCGTGCGACAGGCGTAGACATGGCGGGGTCATCATCGCACTGTGCCCCCGGCCTCCGTGCGTCAGGTCCGGAAGGTCGTCTTCAGACCGGTTGGACATGAGGCGCGTGAGCTGGACGGGTCCGGCATACACGGGTGTACGGAGTACTGGTATCCGCCGAATGAGCGGTCTCACATCAGAACTGTGCTTACGAACCGCCCACTGCGGCAATACGTATCGGTATGTCGAGCCGCAGCCAGGAGGCTGGAGCATGAGCATCTGGTGGTCACTCCATTTGCGGCGCGAAGCTGCGAGCGTTCCGCTCGCCCGTCGCTTCCTGCTCGGCACCATGGAGTCCGCGGGCGTGGATCCGGACATCTCTTTCGATCTGTCGCTCGCGCTCAGCGAAGCCTGTGCGAACGCCGTCGAGCACGGCGGGGAGCAGAGGAACGCCAACGACCTCGTCGCCCCCGGGGACTGCGACCCATGGGACGCGTGGGACTCCTGGAGCGAGCAGTCCGGTACGACCTCCGGGCAGTACTGGGTCACCGCGTATCTGGACGGCGAGAAGTGCCGTATCGAAGTCGCCGACTCGGGTCCCGGCTTCCCCAGCCGGCGTGTGCTTCGCACTGCCGAACAGCCGCACGCGCATCAACCGCCCGTGCACCAACCGCAGCAGCTTCCGCCACTCAGTGCCGAGGACGGCCGAGGGCTCTGCCTCATCGAACAGCTCGCCGATCACGTCCACTTCGCCAACCGACCGGGCCGTGGTGCGGTGGTGAGCTTCGACAAGGTCCTGAAATGGCGGGAGGGCGCCCTGCTCATGGTGTCCTGAGCGGGGCGCCCTCCGACGCTCGGTGCCGACCGTCCACGACCGGTCCCGGCCGTCCGTGATCAGCACTTGATCAACTCTTGAGTCAGCCCTTGAGCTGAGCCATCCAGGCCTCGACCTCGTCGGCCTGGCGCGGCAGCTTGTCGGAGAGGTTCCGGTTGCCGGCCTCGGTGACGAGGATGTCGTCCTCGATCCGGACGCCGATGCCGCGGTACTCCTCCGGCACGGTCAGGTCGTCGGCCTGGAAGTACAGACCGGGCTCGACGGTGAGGCAGACGCCGGGCTCCAGCGTCCCGTTGACGTACGTATCGGTGCGTGCGGCGGCGCAGTCGTGGACGTCCATGCCGAGCATGTGGCCGGTGCCGTGCAGGGTCCAGCGGCGCTGCAGACCCAGCTCCAGGACCTTGTCCACCGACAGATCGCCCAGCAGACCCCACTCGACGAGCTTCTCGGTGAGCACGCGCTGCGCGGCGTCGTGGAAGTCGCGGTAGTCCGCGCCGGGCTTGACGGCCGCGATTCCCGCCTCCTGGGCCTCGTACACCGCGTCGTAGATCTTCCGCTGCAGCGGCGTGAACGTGCCGTTGATGGGAAGGGTCCGCGTCACATCGGCGGTGTAGAGGTCATTGGTCTCCACACCGGCGTCGAGCAGCAGCAGCTCGCCGGAGCGTACGGGGCCGTCGTTGCGCACCCAGTGCAGGGTGGTTGCGTGCGGGCCCGCGGCGCAGATCGAGCCGTAGCCGATGTCGTTGCCCTCGATGCGGGCGCGCAGGAAGAACGTGCCCTCGATGTAGCGCTCGCTGGTCGCCTCGGCCTTGTCGAGGACCTTCACGACGTCCTCGAAGCCGCGCGCCGTGGCGTCGCAGGCCTTCTCCAGCTCGGCGATCTCGAAGGCATCCTTGACCAGGCGCGCTTCGGAGAGGAAGACCCGCAGTTCCTCGTCGCGTTCCGCGGTGACCTTGTCGGTCAGCGCGGACTCGATGCCCGCGTCGTGGCCCCGGACGTTACGGACCGCTCCGGTGGCCTCCTTCAGCGCGGACGAGAGCTGACGAACGTCCTTCGCCGGGATGCCCAGCAACTGCTCGGCCTCGGCCAGGGAGTGGCGGCGGCCGACCCACAGCTCGCCCTGGCCGTCGAGCCAGAACTCGCCGTTCTCGCGGTCGGAGCGCGGCAGCAGGTAGATGGTCGCCCCGTGCCCGTCGTCCTTCGGCTCCAGGACGAGCACGCCGTCCTGGGTCTGGTCGCCGGTGAGGTACGCGTACTCGGTGGAGGCGCGGAAGGCGTACTCGGTGTCATTGGAGCGGGTCTTCAGGTTGCCCGCGGGAATGACCAGACGCTCGCCGGGGAAGCGCGCGGACAGTGCGGCGCGACGGGCCGCAGTGTGCTCGGCCTGGGCGATCGGCTCGAGGCCGTGCAGCTCGGTGTCGGCCCAGCCCGACTTCATGTTGGCGGCGAGCTCATCGGAGACGCCCGGGTACAGGCCGTTCTTCCGCTGCTTGACCGGCTCTGTCTCTTCGGTCTCCGGGGTCTCCGGGGTGGGCTCCTCAGACACGATTTGTCTCTCCTTGATACGACACTGGACCCCGTCCATCGTACGGGCGTACGGAAGGGGCCCAGGGCCGGAAGACCTCTTACAGAGACCGGCCGCCGAGACCTGTCGCAGAGACTGATCCGAAAGACCGATTACAGAGACCGAGCAGAGAGACCGGCCGATCGACACCGCTCGGCCGGATCGCGAAGCTCCGCTGATGACGCGGCTCAGTCGAAGCGCGCGGCCAGAATGACGATGTCCTCGGCGCTGTCGACCTGGTCGAGCCCGTTCGGCAGGACGGTTCGCAGCACATGGTCGAGCACCGATCCGGCGTCCCGGCGCAACGCCTTCGGTACGCTCGCGGCCGCCGAGTGGAGCCGCGCGAACGCCCGGTCCATCGAGTCGCCGGTGCGGCGCAGCAGCCCATCGGTGTACAGCAGCACGATCTCGCCGGGCGCCGGAGCGAACTCCACGCTCGGCGCCTCCCAGCAGGCGAGCATGCCCAGCGGCGCGGACAGGGTGGTCTCGACGAACTCCGTGCGCCGGTCGCCGATCACCAGAGGTGGGGTGTGCCCGGCACCGGCCAGCACGATCTTGCGTGCGAGGGGCTCGCAGTAGGCGAAGAGCGCAGTGGCGGACCGTGCGGGTTCGGTCAGCCGCAGCAGCAGTTCCAGATCGGAGAGCACGGCAACCGGATCCTCGCCCTCCATCACCGCGTACGCCCGCAGGCCCGCCCGCAGCCGTCCCATGGCGGTCAGCGCGCTGGGCCCGGAGCCGCCCACCGAACCGACGGCGAGACCGAGCGCACCCTCCGGCAGGGCCATCGCGTCGTACCAGTCACCGCCGCCGTGCGGTGCGGCGCGATGGCGGGCGGCCAGCTGGACGCCGGGGACCCGGGGCAGTCGGCCGGGCCGCAGCTCCTCGGTGAGGGCAGCCACTTCTGCCCTGGCCCGATACAGCTCCAGCAGCCGAGCCAGGTGTGCGGCCGCGTAACGGGCGTAGAGGCCGACGAGGTGGCGCTGGCGTTCCAGGGGTTCGGCGGGCTCGTCGTAGAGCCAGACGGCCGCGCCGAGCCGACCGGTCGCGGCGGTGGTCAGGGGCAGGGCGAAGCTGGCGGCGTATCCGAGCCGGGCGGCGACTTCGCGGTGGCGGGGGTCCAGTCCTGCGTCGCCGAGCAGATCGGGGCTGCTCTGGGGTCCTTCGGCACCCGGAAGGCCGTCCAGGATCCTGCCGTACGAGGTCGCGCTGCGAGGCACCGTCTCGATGTGGCCGAGCTCGGCGTGGGCGAGTCCGAGACCGATGGTGGAGACCGGGCCGCGGCGGTCGGAGGGTTCGAAGACGATCAGCCCGCGGCGGGCGCCGACCAGGGCCGCACCGGCACCGAGCAGCTCGTGCAACGCATCGTCGAGGGTGTTGGTTCCGGCCAGGCGCTCGGTGAGCTCGTGCAGCGTGGTGAGGTCGGAGACCCAACCGGCCAGACGGTCTTGAAGAAAGGCTCCTGGCGCGGCCGGCACACCATCCAGAGGCCCGGCAGTGTGCGCTGAAACAGGAACTGCGGGATCGATTCCAGCCACTTTCGGCAGGTGAGGGGCGCTCATGGCAACCGGCTTTCCGACCAGTGCGTTTCGTCGAATAGCATCGCAAACCCCCATGTCATTCTGCGCCGCTATCAGTGCATCCACATGTACACGCACAAGTAAGCCGATGTCCAGCATTGTCCCTGCGGGAATCGTGGTGTCTGCGTGACTACTAAGTTGGCCAAAAAATGCACCCTATGGGTGCTATTTGCTGTCGACTGGGTCTGGTTCGACAGGGGGTTCCCTCGGGGTGAAGTCCCGGGGGAGCGTCATTCCAGGCATGCTGGGTACGTAATCGGTGATGAACCAGGGGCAGTTCTGATCGCCCCGGAACCTGGCGGCGAGCCCGGACGTCCTCACATGTGACGGCCGCGCCCCACCCCCGAGTGGCGGGGTTGTGCACCATGGGACGGCAGGCGCGACGCGCGCTGCCCCTCGCCATGTTTTGGCTGGACCGGCTCAGCTCGACTCGGCTCACGCTCGGTACCGACGGGTTACCCGTACCGCAGACTTAGAGAACATGTACGCACGGTGAAGTAATACACACGTGGTGTGACGCACGCGTGTTGTGATGTGGCCCTCGGCGTTCAACGGAAAGGAACGAGCGCTCATGCGCGAGATCCTCGGAAGGCGACGCAGGCTCCGGCTCCGGCGCAAGGCACGGCCCGCCCAGCTCGACGCGGCCCTGACCTGTGCCACCGCATGGCAGTGGCCCGTGCTTCCCGGAGTGGGGCTGAGCGCAGGCGGTGGTCGCGGTGACCGCGGCCGTGGCTGCGCCTGCCCCGATCCCGAGTGCGCCGTACCCGGCGCACACCCCTTCGATCCCGGTCTCCTCGCGGCGACCACCGACGAGCGCATGGTGCGCTGGTGGTGGACCAATCGGCCCACCGCGCCGATCATGCTGGCAACCGGCGGCCGCGCGCCATGCGCGCTCAGCCTGCCCGCCATGGCCGGCGCCCGGGCGCTGACCGAGCTCGACCGGATGGGGATGCGACTCGGTCCTGTCGTGGCGACACCGACACGGTGGTCGCTGCTGGTCGCTCCCTACACCCTCGAACAGCTCGGCGAGTTGTTGCACGCCAAGGACCGGGTGCCCAGTTCGCTGCGTTTCCACGGCGAGGGGGGCTATCTCGTCCTTCCCCCCTCCGAGGTGGGAACGGGGCACGTGCGCTGGGAACGGGCTCCACTGCCCGGCCCTGTGACGCCTTGGCTGCCGGGTGTGGAAGCGGTCCTGGACGCGCTGGTCGAAGCGAGCAACAGCGCTCCCGACGGTGGCAGCCGGCTTGCGTACTGAGCTTGCGTACTGAGAGGGACCGGTCGGCGTCGGTGGCGACCGGCGGGGCTTCCGGGCGGTCGTACGGGCTGCTCGGCTCACTCGTTCGGGTGTGAGCCGTCCGAGTTTCTGCGTCAGATGAGTGCGCTCCACCCCGGTGCCTGCATTTTCGTCGATATCTTCGGCGCGCCGTCAGGAATTTCCGCGCAGTCGACAGGCGGGGCCGCCATGAATCTCTGCATGATCGTAATGGCGGGTGTGGTGGTCTCCGCCGTCGTGCTTCCGCTCACGGCTTCTGCGGAATGCGGGGGCGGCCTCGGTCCCGTACTGCTTAATGCAAAGTCTGCCGATGCAAAGTCCGGCGATGGCAGGCTTTCTGACGAGCCTTCCGGAACCGCCCCCGAAGACTCCTTCGAAGGAGTCTTCGGGGGCGGCTTCAAAGGGATCTTCGCAGGGGAGTTCCTGGCCCGGACCTCTGTCCGATATCGACCTGCCGGGCGGGCGCGGGGAAGTCGGCGGGCCCAGCGGAGGGAGCGGCTCCGCCTTCACCGGATCGGCCGGTTCCGCGCTGCGGACCGTCGCCCGGTGCGGCCCCGAGCTGACCTCCCCCGAGGGCGTCGAAGGGCAGACCTGTGTCATGACCGACGGGCGTGCCATGGGCGCGCAGCTACTACCGCAATACGACGGGTGACGAACTCCGGTCCGTACTCATGCTGATGGGGCCCGGAGGCCGGAGCGTCGAAACGCACTGCAGGGTGGAGTCACAGGGTGCGCCGGGCGACTGCGAGACGCCGCACCGCTCGTCATACGGAGGTCCCGAGGAGTACATGGCGATGGCCGACCATGCGGGCGGCGGATGGGCGGCGGATGGGCGGCCGAGGCGGCTCCGCTGCTGCTGAGGTCCGGATCCGATCCGGCGCCTTCCGCGGCGGGTCGACACCGGTTCCGCAGTCGCTCTGCCCGGTCCCGTGTGTCGCTCCGTGCGCCGTGTCCGGGCATGAGAACGCCCGGTCGCTGGCGACGGGGGATGCACCAGCGACCGGGCTTCTAGAACGGTAACAAGAGATCTGCCGTTCGCAAATTCGATCTCGCTTATTCGGACAGCTATTCACTTGCGGGTACTGCGAGTTGTGACGTGAGTCACCGATCGGCCCGCCGCTGCCGTCGCGCGGTCACGGTCAGCTGAGCGTCACCTGGCGGTTGGTGAGACCGCCGCGGGCACGCCGCTCGTCCGCGGTGAGCGGAGCGTCCGAGGCGAGCGCCTGCGCCAGCCGCTCCGCGAGCTCGGCCGCGGGCTTCTCGCACTCCTCTGCCCCCATCGCGCTCGGCAGATCCCAGACCGGGACCATCAGTCCGTGCGCCCGGAAGGAGCCGACCAGCCGCGTCCCCTCACCGAGCGAGGAGGTGCCGGCGGCGTGCAGCCGGGCGAGCGCGTCGAGGAGCTGCTCCTCGGGGTGCGGCATGACCCAGCGCAGGTGGTTCTTCTCCGGGGTCTCGCACCAGTACGCAGCGTCCACGCCGGAGAGCATGGTGGTCGGGATCGCCGCCTCGTTCGCACGCTCCAGGGATGCGGACACCTCGGGCGTGGCGTTCTCCGCGCCAGGGACCCAGAACTCGAAGCCGGAGTGGACGACCGGCTCGAACGCGGCGTCCGGGTCGAGAAGGTCCTGCAGGCGCGGCCCGTCGGCCGGTACGCGCCTGGCGGCGACGGGTGAGCCGGGCTCGGTTTCCAGCGCGCGTTGCAAGGTGTCCGCGAGGTCGCGGCTGAGGTCGCCGGAGGAGGTGTCGTTCTGCAGGGCGAGCAGGACGGAGCCGTCGTCGCGGCGCAGCGCCGGCCACGCCATCGGCAGCACGGTCGCGAGCGTCACGGACGGCACGCCCTCGGGCAGTCCGCCCTTCAGGGTCAGTTCGACCGTTGCGGCGGGTACCAGCTCGCGCAGGGCGACCCAGTCGCACTCACCCGCCAGGCCCTCGAACGGACGCTGGACCAGCTCGGTCACGGCCTGGGCGGCGGCGCGGCCGTGACAGGCCTTGTAGCGGCGGCCCGAACCGCACGGGCAGGGCTCGCGAGCCCCGACCACCGGGATCTCGCTGTCCTTGAGCTGCTGCTTCCCGGCCTTGGTCTGAGGGCGCTTCTTGGCCATGGTGGGCTTTCTCCCGATTGCGACAGTGCGGTCTGGGCCGCGAGCCTAGCCGCCCGTGCCGGGTCCGGGGCACAGCCGTCCGGGGCGCATGGGGTGCGTACGCGGGAGCGCCGGTGTGTCGCGATCCGTTCAGAGGCCCCCAGGCCCATCCGGACGCTCGGTGCACAGGCTCATCCGTACACATGGTTCGCAAGCCCGTCGGTTCACCGGTCCGTGCGTACGCCGAACCGGTGCATCGGCCTCAGGCCACGTCAGCCCGCGTCGTCGAAGGCGTCGGCGAAGTCCAGCCCGTCGAGCCCCGGCAGGTGCCCGTTCCCGTGGTCGTGCCCGGGGCCCTCGCTGACCAGCACCCACACCGTGACCTCGCCGGACGAGCTGTCGCGCACGCCCCACTCCTCGGCGAGCGCGTTGATGATGTTGAGCCCGCGGCCACCGCGCGCCGTCACGGACGGTGTGGCCGGAATCGGTCGGGTCGGACCGCCTCCGTCCGTCACCTCGACGGTCAGCCCGCCTGTTCCGTCGACGCGCCAGGCGGCACGTACGTCGCCGTCACCCACATCTGTGTGTCGCCCCAGCGGCCTGCCGTGTCGGCAGGCATTGCTGAGAAGTTCGGAAAGGATCAATACAGCATCGTCGACGACCGAATCCGACACCCCGTAGCTGCGCAATTGCTCGCGCATCCGGTGCCGCGCCTGCCCCACGCCCGCAGGGCCATGGGGTACGGCCATGCTCGACGACGTGGGCACTTCCTGTGCCACCACCAACGCCACCCCCGAGACCTCCTTTGCCCCACGCCACGGAGTGGATGCCCTCCTGGACTGGACCGGAAACCGGCCAATGGCCTGCCAGTGACGCACTCGTAACGATCGAATACAGGCTGAATGCGCCGGTGTACAACCTGTAACTGATGTTAAAAGCGACCCAGTTGGGATAGGACCTGTTTTGGGCGATTAGTGATGATTGCCTCGACGCCAAGGTGTGCGCAGAGCTCCACGTCCTCGGGTTCATTGACTGTCCAGACGTGCACACGGTGGCCGGCGCGGTGCAGCCGCTCGATGTAGCCCGGGTGGCTACGTACGATCCGCAGCCCCGGACCGGCGATCCGGGCACCGGCCGGCAGCCGCCCGTCGCGCAGCCGCGGCGAGACGAACTGCATCAGATAGACGGTCGGCAGGGTGGGCGAGGCGGCCTGAATGCGGTGCAGGGAGCGTGCCGAGAAGCTCATGATCCGGACCGGCGAGGGGCCCTCGTCCGGCGGAGTGTCGAGCTCGAAGCGCTTCAGCAGATGCAGCAGCCGTTCCTCCACCTGGCCCGCCCAGCGAGTGGGGTGTTTGGTCTCGATGGCCAGCTGGATGGGGCGCCCGGCAGCACGTGTCTCGACGACCAGCTCGAGCAGTCGCTCAAGAGTGAGTACGGAGGTGAGCTCGCCCGGCACGGGATCCCAGTCCGGGGACTCCTCGCGGTCCTTCCAGGAGCCGAAGTCGAGGGCGGCGAGTTCGGCGAGTTCCAGGGCGGAGACGGCGCCGCGGCCGTTGGACGTACGGTTCACCCGTCGGTCGTGCACGCAGACGAGGTGGCCGTCGGAGGTGAGCCGTACATCGCATTCCAGCGCGTCCGCGCCGTCCTCAATGGCCTTCCGGTAGGCGGCCAGGGTGTGCTCGGGAGCGTCGTCGGACGCCCCGCGGTGTGCGATGACCTGGATGGGATGTTGCATGGTGTGCTGCCGTGCGTGGGTCACCGCGTCATGGTGCCACCGAGTGGCGGCGGGGGTGCGTACCTTGCGACGGGGGACCGTTTTGCCGGATATAAAGATTGGTGTACGGACGCACAGGTCCTGCTTACAGTGGCCTGACGGGTCATGGGAAAAGCTGGCTCCGGACACGTACACAGCGGATCTCTTGCCGAAAATTGATGAGGAACCGAGGAGTAAAGAGCTGTGAGCACAGAGAACGAGGGCAACGAGGGCACTGCGGCTCAGGCCGTTCCGTCCGTTCCGTCCGCACCTCCCGTGCCGGCCGCTGCTCCTGAGGGCACGCCTGCGCCCCCGCCGGCGCCCGCGGGCCCGGATTCGTCGGACGCGGCAGCGACGCAGCAGTCGGGGCAGGCGCAGGCGATGGGCTGGCCGCCGCCGCACTCCCCCGGGCCGCAGCACGCGCCGTCCGCGCAGCCGCAGTCGGCTGGCGCCTGGCCGCCTCCCCCGCCTGCCGTTCCCGCGTACGCGCAGGGCGCGGGCGGTGGTGGTGGTCCCGTGTGGGGGGCGGCCAATCAGCTGCCGGCGCCGGAGGCCCCGCGCAAGCGGCGTGGCAGCGGTCTGGTGGCCGCGGTGGCCGTCGCGGCGCTCGTGGCGGGCGGCGTCGGCGGCGCCCTCGGCTACTGGGCCGCCGACCGGAACGACAGCGGCAACTCCTCCGGGTCGACCACGGTCACGGCGTCGACCAATCCGCAGGCCCTCAAGCGCGACCCCGGCACGGTCGCAGGCGTCGCGGCCAGGGCGCTGCCCAGCGTGGTCACCATCGACGCACAGAACGGCGACGGCGAGGGCGGCACGGGCACCGGCTTCGTGTACGACAAGGAAGGCCACATCCTCACCAACAACCACGTGGTGGCTTCCGCCGCGAACAGTGGCCAGCTCACGGCGACGTTCTCCGACGGGAAGAAGTACGACGCCGAGGTGGTCGGCCGCGCGGAGGGTTACGACGTCGCCGTACTGAAGCTCAAGAACGCGCCGTCGGGGCTCGCACCGCTGGCCCTCGGCAACTCGGACCAGGTCGCGGTCGGTGATTCGACGATCGCGATCGGCGCGCCGTTCGGCCTGTCCAACACGGTCACGACCGGCATCATCAGCGCGAAGAACCGCCCGGTCGCCTCCGGTGACGGCTCCGGCGGCAGCAACTCGTACATGAGCGCACTGCAGACCGACGCCTCGATCAACCCGGGCAACTCCGGTGGCCCGCTGCTCGATGCGCGCGGCGCGGTCATCGGTATCAACTCGGCCATCCAGTCGACCGGCAGCAGCGGCCAGGCCCAGGCGGGATCCATCGGCCTCGGCTTCGCGATCCCGATCAACCAGGCGGAGAACGTCGCCCAGCAGCTGATCAAGACCGGTCAGCCGGTCTACCCGGTGATCGGTGCCACGGTCACCATGGACGAGAAGACCGGCGGCGCCGTCATCTCGGAACAGGGCTCGGGCGGTACGCCGCCCGTCAGCCCGGACGGTCCCGCCGCCAAGGCCGGTCTCAAGGCGGGCGACGTCATCACCAAGTTCAACGAGACGGTGATCGACAGCGGCCCGACCCTGATCGGCGAGATCTGGACCCACAAGCCGGGCGACAAGGTCACGCTGACCTACAAGCGAGACGGCAAGGTGTCGACGGCCGAAGTCACCCTGGGGGAGCGCAAGGGCGACAGCTGACCGGCTAGGCTGTCCTCGCGTCAAGGCCGGTCCATGACCGATGACGTGGGGTGGGTTGCCCGAGCGGCCTAAGGGAACGGTCTTGAAAACCGTCGTGGCAGCGATGTCACCGTGGGTTCAAATCCCACACCCACCGCGCAGGTCAGCGTAGGTGCTGGTCAGAAGGGGTGCTCCTCAGCGAGGAGCACCCCTTCTGCGTTCCACCTTGTCTCACCCCGAACGCTTCGATCCCAGCGCGGATCAGTGCGTGGGGGCCATCTGTGGGCCAGGATCACCCGTCATCCTCGCTGGTCAGCCCCTTGTCGATGAGCTGGTTGGCCCGATCCTGCTGGCGACGCAGGATCTTCGCGTAGAACCGGAACAGCACGGCGATGCCGTGGCCGGCACGTCGGGCCACCTCGACAGGGGCGACCCCGGCATCGTGGCGACTACTGGTCGCCTGCCATAACCTGCGCAAGATCTTCCGACACGTCGGGACCGCCGGGCTCGCCGCCCTGGCTGACTGACGAGAGGACGCCCCTTCTGCGTGCGCGGCCGGCGGTGTCGGGACCGCTCGGTGGTGCGGGCTCAGGGGAATCGGTTGGGGCGGTCGGCGTCCTCCGGGCCCATGGGGCGGCCGGAGGTGAGCCGGGCGGCCGAGGCGATGGTGGCCCGGGCCTCGCGTTCGGTGAGGCCGGTGCGGACGGCGGCGTTGGTGAGGGCGTCCGCCAGGGCGTCGCCGAAGCCGTGTTCGTACGCACGGCAAGCAGCCCAGAAGAGACGGGTGTTGCGCTGTCCTTCGTGTGCCGCGAGAACGAACTGGACCAAGCCCTGGCCGTGGTGGGGGCGGCCGGAGGGGTGGTGAGGACGTGCGGGGGGTGTGAGCAGACGGAGGAGCGCGCGGGGGCAGGGGGCCGGGGAGAGATCGGCGGCGCCGGGGGCGAGTCGGTAGGTGCCGCGGGTGGTGACCGAGCCCGGACCGACCAAGTAGCCGCCGGTACCGCGGATGTCGATGCCGGGGGCGAGGCGGCTTGCGGAATTCGGTACGGATACGCCGGGCGGGCCGGTGAGCCAGATGTGGCGGCCGCCGCTGGGAGTGATCACCGTGACCGTCGGCGGGATGGTGAACAGATGGTGCAGGGCCAGCTGCTGGAGGGCCACCACGGAGTCGTTCCGTCCGGTGGTGTCGATGTCGAGGTCGACGCCGATGAGGCGGTGCGGGGCCCGGCCGCAGGCGATTCCGTAGCCGGTGGCCCAGGGGGCGGCGGCGAAGAGGGCGCGTACTGCGGCAGGGTTCGTGGTGGCGTCGTGGACGCCGTGTCCGGGGAGACCGCAGGCGCCTCGGCAGGTGACCGGCCGGTCCTCGTCGTGGTGGGGAGAGCGCAGGGCGGGCAGCTTGGTGGCGGACAGCGGGATGACGGGGAGCCCGTGCTCGGCGGCGGAGAGCGCGTGGGCGAGGGCCAGGGTGGCGGTCTGCCGGTCGGTGATGGCCATAGCTCTATGTTCGTACAACTGTTCGAAGAAAGGAAGAGGTGGTGAGGGGTGGGGGTGACGGTGGAGGGCGCGGCCGGATCGGTTGCTGTGGACCGGTCGGGCCGGATCGCGCGGGTGGAAAATGTGCCGAAACGCTTTTCCTCTTGGGGTGCGCGGGATCGCGCGGTGCCGGAGTGCGTGCCGGGGGTGTGAGCTGGGGCTTTGGGGGCGGGCGGGAGGTTTATCGGGTGTTCCTCATGCTTGCGGGGGAATCGGTGGACCTGGGTGGTTCGCCGGGGATTCGGTGGGCAGCTTTGGTCTCGCGACGTCGTGACCAAGACCGAGGCGGTCGGCCAACTGCCTCGGAACCAGCCGCACTTTCGGTTCCTGGAGGAAATTGACATGGCAAGCATCCGTACCGCTCGCGCCCTCGCCGCTGTTGCCGCACTGCCTCTCGCTGTCGCGTTCTTCGGCGGCGTCGCCCAGGCCGACAACGGATCGTTCGCGAACGACGGGTCGAACGCGGGTGTTGCGACGATCAGCGGCAGTGGAGTCGGCAGGAACAACTCCGGCAACTCGTCGACGTCGCAGCAGCAGGCCACCGGTTCCGGGGCATCGAACCAGAGCAACTCGGCGCAGGTGAACCGCTCGGCGTTCACCACGATCTATCAGTCCAACAAGAACGTCACCTTGAACTTCACAAAACTCTGGTGAGCCGGGGTCCACCGTGGGCCGGTCGGGGGGCCGGCGCGGGGTGGGGTGGACAACGGCCTGCGTGAAGGCGCTTCTGCGTCTTCACGCAGGCCGTTCGCGTTTTCCGCGCGGGATCGTTCAGGCGTCGTCGACCTTGACAGCGGCCACGAATCTGACGGACAGTCAGAATCCTGATCCGTACGCCCGCGTCCGGAAGGCCCGCCGCCGTGCATCTCGCCCCGACGGAGCGTCAGCAGCAGCTGCGCGCCGAGCTCCGCACCTATTTCCGCGACGTGATCACCGGGCCGGACGTGGCCTCCGGGACGGATGTGATGTCCGGGGTGCGGACAAGACGTGCCGATGACCCGGCCGAGCAACGCCGACTGCTGCGTCGGATCGGCGCCGACGGGATGCTCGGACTGGGCTGGCCCGTCGAGTACGGGGGTCAGGGCCGCGGTCCCGACGAGCAGTTCGTCTTCTTCGACGAGGCGTACCGGGCGGGTGCGCCCGTGTCCATGGTCACCCTCAACACTGTCGGCCCGACCTTGATGAAGTACGGGACCGAGGCGCAGAAGGCGTACTTCCTGCCGCGGATCCTGAACGGCGACCTCGTCTTCGCGATCGGTTACAGCGAGCCGGAGGCCGGCACGGACCTGGCCGCGTTGCGCACGAGAGCGGTGCGGGACGGCGACGCCTGGGTGATCGACGGGCAGAAGATCTTCACCAGTAATGCGCAGAACGCGGACTGGATCTGGCTCGCCTGCCGTACGGATCCGGATGCGGCCAAGCACAAGGGCATCTCGATCATCCTGGTCCCGACGGACGCCCCCGGGTTCGCCTGGACCCCCATCGAGACCGTGGGTGGTCTGACCACGACGGCCACCTATTACGACGGGATACGGGTACCCGTCACGAATCTGGTCGGCGAGGAGAACGGCGGCTGGGGGCTGATCACCAACCAGCTGAACCATGAGCGGGTGGCGCTCGCCGCGATCGGGATGCAGGCCGAGGAGTTCTATGAGGCGGTGCTCGCCCACGCCCGTACCCCCGATCCGGTGAGTGGGCGACGCCCGGTTGACGAGCCGTGGGTGCGGTCCCGGCTGGCCGAGGCCTATGCCCGGCTGGCCGCAACGCGCCTGCTCAACTGGCGTTTGGTGGGGGATGTGGGGGCCGGCTCACTGGCCCCCGGCGAGGCGAGCGGCGTGAAATTCATGGGAACCGAATCGGCCGTCGAGGTGTATCGAATGTGCCAGGAAATCGCGGGCGAGGCCGGAACGGTCCGCGGTGGTTCGCTCGGCTCCTTCGGGGACGGGGAGCTGGAGCGGATGAACAGGGCGGCGCAGATCAACACCTTCGGGGGTGGGGTGAGCGAGGTGCAACGGGAGATCGTCGCGACGATGCGGCTCGGCATGAAGAGGGGGAAGCGGTGACGGACACGCGATATGAGCGGGGCGGCCGGAGCTCGCAGGACGGGCGCGGCGGGCAGGGCGGGTCGGACGAGTTGTACGAGCGGCTCAAGGCGTACGAGGGGCGGGCGGCCGCCACCGCGGGCGTCGGCAACGACCTGGTCAACGAGCCGATGATCAGGCACTGGTGCGAGGCCGTGGGAGACACGAACCCGGCATACACGGGGCCCGGGGCGATCGCTCCGCCCACGATGCTGCAGGCGTGGACGATGGGCGGTCTGTCGGGGCACTCGGACCGTTCCGGGGCGTACGACGAGCTGTTCGCCCTCCTCGACGGTGCCGGGTACACCTCGGTGGTCGCGACCGACTGCGAGCAGGAGTACCTGCGGCCGCTGCGGCCCGGGGACCGGATCACCTTCGACGCGGTGATCGAGTCGGTGTCGGAGCGGAAGACGACCAGGCTGGGGACGGGCTACTTCGTCACGACGCGGATGGATGTCCGGGCAGCCGGGGAGCCGGCCGGGACGCACCGCTTCCGGATCCTCAAGTACACGCCCGCAGCGGTGAGGCGAGGAGCGAAGCCGGGAGGGCCGAGGGGGGCGAAGGAAGGCGGCCGGAGTCTGCGGCCGAGGCCGGTGATCAATCGGGACAACGCCGGGTTCTGGCAGGGCGTCGCCGAACACAAATTACTCATCCAGCGGTGCGGGGAGTGCGAGACCCTGCGCTTTCCCTGGCTGCCCGGGTGCAATGAGTGCGGTTGCCAGGAGTGGGACACGGTCGAGGCGAGTGGCGAGGGCACCGTCTTCAGCCATGTAGTGATGCATCACCCGCCCTTCCCCGCCTTCGGCGCCTCCGACGACGCCGGGCCGTACGCGGTGGCGCTGATAGAGCTGGCGGAGGGCGTACGGATGGTCAGCAATGTGGTCGGTGTGCCGTACGACAAAGTGCGGACAGGGATGCCGGTCAGGCTGGAATTCCTGCGCACGGATCCGGAGTTGGAACTCCCGGTCTTCCGTGGGAGCGAGGGTTGACATGGATTTCACGCCCACGGAGGAGCAGACCGCGGCGCAGGGTCTCGCCGCGCAGATCTTCGGAGATCTGGCCACGCATGAGCGGCTGGCCGCCGCCGGGACGGGGACGGACACCGAGCTGTGGAAGGAGCTGTGCGCGGCCGGTCTGACGGCCGCCGTCGAGGAGATCGGGCTGCTGGGTCTGGTGCTGCTGCTGGAGGAGCAGGGGAGAACGACTGCGCAGGTGCCGTTCGCGGTGACCTGTGTGTACGGACTGCTTGCCATCGCCGAGCACGGTACGGACAAACAGCGGGAGCGGCTGCTTCCGCCGCTGCGGGACGGCACTGCTGTGGCCACCGGCGCGTTCCCGGCACGCGATGGTCTACGGGCCGACAGGGAAGGGCGGTTGAGCGGCACCGTGCCCCATGTGCCGTGGCTGCGGGACGCCACTCTGGTGCTCGTGGCGGACGCGGACCGGGAGCTGTGGATCGTACGGACCGCCGACCCGGGTGTGGCGGTGACACCGGTGGAGACCACGGCTCCGTGGTCGGCGGCCCGGCTCGCCCTGGACCGGGTGACCGGCGAGCGGCTCGGTGGACCAGCAGGACGGACGGGCACGGGGACGAACAGCGCAACCGGGACAGCGGTGTATGGAGCTGTGCTGGCCGCGAGCCGTACGGCGTTTGCGGGGTTGCAGGCCGGGGTGTGCACCGGGTCGCTGGCCCGGGCGGTCGCCCACACGACCACCAGGGAGCAGTTCGGGCGCCCGCTCTCCACCAACCAAGGGGTGCTGCTGCGCGCCGCCGATGCCCATATGGACACCGAGGCAATACGGGTCACCGCATACGAGGCGGCGTGGCGCCACGACAAGGGGCTGCCGTACGAGGCCCAGGCGCTGACCGCGGCCTGGTGGGCGTCGGAGGCGGGCAAGAGGGTCGTGCATGCCGGACAGCATCTGCACGGTGGCACGGGCGCCGACCTCGACCACCCCGTGCACCGGCACTTCCTCTGGGGCCGCCAGATCGACGCCTATCTGGGATGCGGAAGCGAAGTGCTGGAGGAGTTGGGTCAGTTGCTGGTGAAGGAGGGATCGCAATGAAGGTCGGCGAGGAGTTGGCACCGCTGGAGGTCGCGGTGACCCGCACCCTGATCGTCGCGGGCGCCATCGCCTCCCGCGACTACCAGGACGTGCACCATGACGCGGAGCTCGCACAGCAGAAGGGCTCCCCGGACATCTTCATGAACATCCTGACGACCAACGGCCTGGTCGGGCGGTACGTCACCGACCACTTCGGGCCCTCGGCGGTGCTCCACAGGGTCGCCATCAGGCTGGGCGCTCCCAACTATCCGGGGGACACGATGGTGTTGAGCGGCACTGTCACGGCCCTCGGCGACGACGGGACGGCCGAGGTGACGGTCGTCGGAGCCAATGGTCTCGGCAGGCACGTCACCGGCAAGGTGACCGTCAGTGTTCCGGAGGGATCCGCATGAGCGTGCACAGGGCGGATTCGCTCGGCGGACGGGCCGCGATCGTAGGGATCGGGGCGACCGAGTTCTCCAAGGACTCCGGGCGCAGCGAACTGAAACTGGCTGTCGAGGCGGTGCGGGCCGCCCTCGACGACGCCGGGCTGACCCCCGCCGATGTCGACGGCCTGGTCACCTTCACGATGGACACCAGCCCCGAGATCACTGTGGCCCAGGCGGCCGGCATGGGGGATCTGTCGTTCTTCTCCCGCATCCACTACGGGGGCGGGGCGGCCTGCGCCACCGTGCAGCAGGCGGCGCTCGCCGTGGCGAGCGGTGTGGCCGACGTCGTGGTCTGCTACCGCGCGTTCAACGAGCGTTCGGGGCGTCGCTTCGGGTCCGGGGTGCAGCACCGGGAACCGACGGCTGAGGGGACTGCGCTCGGCTGGAATCTTCCCTTCGGGCTGCTCACCCCGGCCTCCTGGGTCGCCATGGCCGCCCAGCGCTACCTGCACACGTACAGCCTGACGCCGGAAGCCTTCGGCCATGTCGCGGTCACCGACCGGCGCCATGCCGCGCGCAACCCGGCGGCGTACTTCTACGAGAAGCCGATCACGCTTGCCGATCACGCCGCATCGCGCTGGATCGTCGAACCTCTACGGCTGCTCGACTGCTGTCAGGAGACCGACGGCGGACAGGCGATCGTCGTCACCGGTGCCGAGCGGGCCCGCGACCTTCCCCGGCCACCCGCAGTGATCATCGCCGCCGCTCAGGGTGCCGGGCGGGCGCAGGAACAGATGACCAGCTTCTACCGTGACGGGCTGACCGGACTGCCGGAGATGGACGTCGTCGCCAGACAGCTCTGGCGTACCTCCGGACTCGCTCCCGCCGACATCGATGTGGGCATCCTCTACGACCACTTCACCCCGTTCGTTCTGATGCAGCTGGAGGAGTTCGGATTCTGCGGACCGGGTGAGGCCGCCGCCTTCGTGGCGGACGACGCGCTGCCACTGAACACACATGGAGGCCAGTTGGGGGAGGCCTATCTGCACGGGATGAACGGCATTGCGGAGGGGGTCCGGCAGATCCGGGGCACGTCGGTGAATCAGATACCCGGGGCGGCCAGAACGCTGGTGACGGCAGGCACGGGGGTCCCCACCTCGGGACTGATACTGGGCACGGACGGCGGGTGACGGGGGCGCGACGGCGCCGGTGGGGCGGTGGGGCCGTCCAGGGCGACCCTGAGTCCTGATGACGGGCCCTACTCCTTCAGGAGGTGGGGCCGACCCCACCCCTACAACCTGAGGCGGACGTGGCTTCGGGACCTGGGGCCGATCCCCCGGGGTAGTGGCCACTCCTAGCGTGGACCTATGACCACGCCAGTCTGCACGGGCGCCTCCAGGGGAGCCGCTGCCGCCACCGGATACGCGCCGCACACCTCGTCGGTGTCGCACACGCAGCACGCGCCACGCGCCTCATCGGCGTCGTACCCGCAGCACGCAACGGCCACCACGCAGGCCTCGCACGCCGCGCTCCCTCCGTACGGTCCGCGTGCTCCGTACGTTCCGTACCCGTCGTTCTCGTCGTTCGTGCGGGCGCGGGGGCCCGTGCTGCTGCGTACCGCGCGCTCGCTCACCGCGAACCCGAGTGATGCCGAGGATCTGCTGCAGACCGCGCTCACCAAGACGTACGTGGCGTGGGAGCGGATCGAGGATCACCGGGCGCTCGACGGTTACGTTCGCCGGGCGCTGCTGAACACCCGGACCTCGCAGTGGCGCAAGCGCAAGGTCGACGAGTTCGCCTGCGACGAGCTGCCCGAGCAGGAGGCCTCTCCGGCGCCCGATCCTGCCGAGCAGCAGTCCTTGCACGATGCGATGTGGCGGGCCGTGCTGAAGCTTCCGGACCGGCAGCGGGCGATGGTCGTCCTGCGCTACTACGAGGACCTCAGCGAGGCACAGACGGCCGAGGTGCTCGGGGTGTCCATCGGCACCGTCAAGAGCGCGGTCTCACGAGCGCTCGGCAAGCTCCGCGAGGACCCGGAGCTGATCCCCGTGCGCTGAGCCCGAACCTCACCGGCGGGCGGGCGGCACGGCGGGCTGACGGGCCGCCAGACGGGCGGCCGCGCTCGCGAGGCGTTCCGGGTGGTGCGACGGTCGGGGTATCAGCCTTCCTCCCAGGACACCGGGAAACCAGAAGCCGGGAAAGGTGGCGGCGGTCATGGCTGAACATCCGCATGCCGTGCTGGTCCGCAAGGGCTATGAAGCGTTCAACCGCGGTGACATGGAGACGCTGGCCGAGATGCTGACGGGCGACGCGACCCATCATGTCCCGGGCAGCAGTCCGCTCTCCGGTCACTACAAGGGCCGGGACGAGGTGCTCGCGTACTACCGGCGACTGGCCGAGGAATCGGACGGCACGATGACGGCCACGCTGCTGAACGTGCTGGTCGACGGCCGGGGGCACGCAGTGTCTGTGCATCGGGTCCTGGCGAAGCGCAAGGGGCGGACGATCGACGCCATGGGCGGGATCGTCTTCCGGATCATCGGCGACAAGGCCACCGACCTTGACGAGTGCATGGAAGACATTGAGGTCAGCGACGAGTTCTGGTCCTGATTCCGGGTTCCCCGCACCGCGGGCGCCGCCGGCATGCCGACCAGGGGAATCCGACGGAATCCGATTCCTACTCCCGGGAGTAGTGACATACCGAGCGGTATGTGCGCAGAATCAGCGGAACCTTACTGCCGCGTAGCGCCCACCGGGAGGACGCCGTGCTGAGCACCATGCAGGACGTACCGCTGACTGTCACCCGCATCCTGACGCATGGGATGACGATCCATGGGAAGTCTCAGGTCACGACCTGGACCGGCGAGCCCGAGCCGCAGCGGCGAAGCTTCGCCGAAGTGGGCCGCCGTGCCACACAGCTCGCCCACGCTCTGCGCGACGAGCTCGGTGTCGTCGGCGACCAGCGGGTGGCGACCCTCATGTGGAACAACGCGGAGCACATCGAGGCGTATCTCGCGATCCCCTCCATGGGCGCGGTGCTCCACACGCTCAACCTGCGGCTTCCCGCCGAGCAGTTGATCTGGGTCGTCAAGCACGCGGATGACAAGGTCGTCCTCGTCAACGGCTCGCTGCTGCCGCTTCTTGCGCCGCTCCTCCCCCATCTGACGTCGATCGAGCATGTGGTGGTCGTGGGGCCCGGCGACCGTTCGGTGCTCGACGGCGCCGTACCGCGGGTGCACGACTACGAGGAGCTGATCGCCGGCCGCCCGACCAGCTACGACTGGCCCGAGCTGGACGAACTCCAGGCCGCCGCCATGTGCTACACCTCCGGCACCACCGGCGACCCCAAGGGCGTCGTCTACTCCCACCGCTCCATCTACCTGCACTCCATGCAGGTCAACATGGCCGAGTCGATGGGGCTGTCCGACAAGGACACCACGCTGGTGGTCGTCCCCCAGTTCCACGTCAACGCCTGGGGGTTGCCGCACGCGACGTTCATGACCGGCGTCAACATGCTCATGCCGGACCGCTTCCTGCAGCCCGCCCCGCTCGCCGACATGATCGAGCGTGAGAAGCCGACCCACGCCGCCGCCGTCCCCACCATCTGGCAGGGACTGCTCGCCGAGGTCACCGCCAACCCGCGCGATCTGACCTCGATGGCCCGCGTCACCATCGGCGGTGCCGCCTGTCCGCCCGCCCTGATGGAGGCCTACGACAAGCTGGGTGTCCGCCTCTGCCACGCCTGGGGCATGACGGAGACGTCGCCGCTCGGCACCATGGCCAACCCGCCCGCCGGTCTGACGGAGGAGCAGGAGTGGCCGTACCGGATCACCCAGGGCCGTTTCCCGGCCGGCGTCGAGGCGCGGCTGGTCGGCCCCGGCGGCGACCATCTGCCCTGGGACGGCAAGTCGGCCGGCGAGCTGGAGGTACACGGCCCCTGGATCGCAGGTGCGTACTACGGAGGTGCGGACGGCGAGGCACTGCGCCCCGAGGACAAGTTCAGCGACGACGGCTGGCTGAAGACCGGTGACGTCGGCGTCATCAGCGAGGACGGCTTCCTCACCCTCACCGACCGTTCCAAGGACGTCATCAAGTCCGGCGGGGAGTGGATTTCGAGCGTCGAGCTGGAGAATGCCCTGATGGCGCACCCGGATGTGGCCGAGGCCGCCGTCGTCGCCGTCCCGGACGAGAGGTGGGGCGAGCGTCCGCTCGCGACCGTGGTCCTCAAGGACGGCGCCACAGCCGACTACGTGACCTTGAAGGGGTTCCTCGCGGAGTCCGGCATAGCGAAGTGGCAGCTGCCGGAGCGCTGGACGCTCATTCCGTCGGTGCCGAAGACCAGCGTCGGCAAGTTCGACAAGAAGGTGATCCGCAAGCAGTACGCGGACGGCGAGCTGGAGATCACCCAGCTCTGATCGACGGGTCCGACGGGTCCGTCACGGCCTGAGAGGGTCCGCCAGGCGCATGCGACGAGGGCGGTACGGGGTTTCCCGTACCGCCCTGTCGCATGCGTCGGTCAGTTCGTGCCGATCTTCGCCAGCAGGTCGACGATGCGGGACTGCACCTCTTCGCTCGTCGAGCGTTCCGCCAGGAACAGCACGGTCTCGCCCGAGCTGAGCTTCGGCAGTTCCGCCCGGTTCATGTCGGCCGAGGTGTAGACGACCAGCGGGGTCCGGTTGAGCTGGCCGTTCGCGCGCAGCCAGTCGATGATCCCGGCCCGGCGGCGGCGTACCTGCATCAGGTCCATCACCACCAGATTCGGCCGCATCCGAGTGGCCAGCGAGACCGCCTCGTCGTCGGTGGCGGCCCGCGCGACCTGCATGCCGCGGCGTTCCAGCGTCGCCGTCAGTGCCACCGCGATCTCCTCGTGCTCCTCGATCAGCATCACCCGCGGCGGGTGCTGCTCGCTGTCGCGGGGAGCGAGCGCCTTGAGGAGTACGGCGGGGTCGGCACCGTACGCCGCTTCCCGCGACGCCTGCCCCAGACCGGCCGTCACCAGTACCGGAACCTCCGCAGCCACCGCCGCCTGGCGCAGCGACTGCAGGGCGGTACGCGTGATGGGACCGGTCAGCGGGTCCACGAAGAGCGCGGCGGGGAATGCCGCGATCTGGGCGTCCACCTCCTCGCGGGAGTGCACGATCACCGGCCGGTAGCCGCGGTCGCCCAGCGCCTGCTGGGTGGAGACGTCGGGCGCGGGCCAGACGAGGAGCCGACGCGGGTTGTCCAGCGGTTCCGGGGGCAGCTCGTCGTCGACCGGCTGCGGCGACGGACGGTTGGCGACCTCCACCGCGCCTCCCGGGCCGTCCAGCGGCTCGGGACCTTCGGCGCCCTCGTCGGGTGCCCCGATGGCGTATGCGCGGCCCTCGGCCGCAGGGGCGGACAGCAGTTGCCCGGAGGTGCTGGTGGTGGGAGCGGCGGCGGGCTGCGCAGTAGCGGCCGGTGCGGCACCGGGCTGTGCGGTGGGCTCGGCCTCGGGCGGGGCGGCGAGCTTACGGCGCCGGCCGGCGCCGCCGAGCGTCTGGTTCTGCTGATGGGCGAGGTGCTGGACGAACGGCACGCCCTGCCCGAGCGTCCGCACGCTGAACGCGCGCCCCTGCGTCGAGTCGGCCGACGCGGATGCGGGCACGGGGGCCTCGGCCGGCAGCGGCTGGCGCCGCGCATCCGGCACGGGCTCGGCTGCGGGAGCGGGCACGGGTGCGGTGTCTCGCGGGCGGCTCTCCGTCACACCGGCGGGGTCGGTGGTGCCGGTGGTGTGGGTGGTGTGACCCGCTCCGGCCCAGTCCAGGCCGTTGCCGGGGGGTGTGAGGGAGGCCGGCGCCTGTCCCGAGGTGCCGTTCCCCGCCCAGCCCCCGGGCTGTGCGGGCAGTCCGGGCTGCATCGGTTGCTGCAGGGGCGCCGGCTGTTCCGGCTGCTGGGGTGCGTCGGCCTGACGGGCCCGGCGGCGGCCGCTCGGCGTGGGGTGCGCCTGCGGTGGCGTGTGCTCGTCGTGCGGGGCCCGCACGGTGTCATGGCGTCCGGGCAGCGAGGCGTCCGCCTCACCGGCCGTGGGCGGGATCCGGTCGGCCTCGGCGGGCGGGAGCGCGAACGGGGTCCGCGGCCCCGCCGACTCGGCCGGAACGGACCGGTCCTGCGCTGACCCGAGCGCCCGCCGGGCCCGCCGCCCGGTCGGCTGCGGCTGGGCCTGGCCCTGCTGCGGGCCGCCCTCGCTCTGCCCCTGGCCGGCGGCAGGAGCGACTGCCGGGAGGGCCAGCTGATTCTCATTGCCCTGACGGGTCCGGTGTCCGCCCGCAGGCGCCGGCATCTCGGTCGGAACGCCCTGCGGCGGCACGGTCTGCCCGCGCTGCGGACGGCCGCCACCGCTCTGAGCGCCCTCGGCCGCCGTCACCACGGAGCCCTCGGACGGCGCCGCGGCTCCGGGCAGAGCCAACGCCTGTCCGGGCCCCTGCCCCGGCTGCGGAGACTGGGTGGACTGTGCGGGCAGCGGGGACTGTGCGGCCGCAGCGGTCGCCTCGGCCGGGCTGGGCCTCCCCCGCCTGCGGCCGGATCCCTCGCCCTGCTGCTGGGCGGGGACGAGTCCCTGAGGCGACTGCGGACCCTGCTGAGCGTGCTGGACCTGCTGAGCCGGCTCCTCCTGGGTCACCGCTTCACGCCGCGCCCGGCGCCGTCCGGTCGGCTCCACCGCCCCTGTGCCGGCCTCCGGTCCGGCTTCCGCCGCACCCACCGGGCTCTCCAGGAAGGCATCCGTCGACGCCCTGCGGGCCCTGCGCCGCCCGCCGGGCGGTGTGCCCGGCTGCTCCTGAACGGCACCGGCCCCGGCAACACCACCGGCCGTCGCCTCCGCCGGTGCCTGCACGACGGGCGGCTCCGGCGGCATCACGGTGCCCGACCCCGCGCCCAGCGGCACCTCCAGTACATACGCGCTGCCGCTCATTCCCGGCATCTCGTGCGTCTGGAGCACACCGCCGTGCGCCCGCACGATTCCGCGCACGATCGGTTCGTGGACCGGGTCTCCCCCGGCGAACGGTCCGCGTACCTCGATCCGTACGACATCACCGCGCTGCGCCGCCGCCACGACGACCGTCGAGTCGACATAGCCGCCGCCCGGCACCACACGCGCCTTGCCGGTCGAGTCGACCCCGGCGACATCCGCGACCAGATGCGCGAGCGCAGTCACCAGTCGACCCGCGTCGACCTCGGCCTCGATCGGCGGCGCATGTACCGCGAACTGGGCCCGGCCGGGGCCGATCAGCTCGACGGCGGCGTCGATACCGGCCGTCACGACGCCGTCGAGCAGTACGGTCTCCTTGACCAGCTGCTCCACACCGCTGTCCAGCCGCTGGAAGCCCAGCACGTTGTCGACGAGCGTCGTCATCCGGGCATAGCCGGCAGCCAGGTGGTGCAGGATCTGGTTGGCCTCGGGCCACAGCTGGCCCGCCGGGTCGGCGGCGAGCTTGAAGAGCTCGCCGCGCAGCTCCTCCAGCGGGCCGCGCAGCGACTCGCCGAGTACGGCGGTCAACTGGTGGTGCCGGGCGGTCAGATCCGTGATCCGTTCGGCCTGCTCCTCCAGCTCTGCCGCGTACCGCTCGGTCCGGTCGGCCAGCTCCGTGGTGTGCCGTTCGGTGAGCTCGGCGACTTCGGTGGTGTGCCGTTCGGTGAGCTCGGTGACCTCGGTGGTGTGGCTCTCGGTCAGCTCGGTGAGCTGCGCCGTGTGCTGCTCGGTGAGTTCCTCGTACGGCCTGCGGTCGGTGAACGTCATCACCGCGCCGACCAGCTGGTCCCCGTCGCGGACGGGCGCGGTCGTCAGATCGACCGGCACCTGTGCGCCGCTCTTGGACCACAGGACCTGGCCGCGCACCCGGTGCTTGCGCCCGGACTTGAGCGTGTCGGCGAGCGGCGACTCCTCGTACGGGAACGGCTCGCCCTCCGCACGCGAGTGCAGGATGAGCGGGTGCAGCTCCTGGCCGCCCAGATCGCTGGCGCGGAATCCGAGGATCTGCGCGGCGGCGGGGTTGACCAGAACGACCCGGCCGTCCGTATCCGTACCCACGACACCCTCGGCCGCGGCCCGCAGGATCATCTCGGTCTGCCGCTGCGAACGGGCCAGCTCGGCCTCGGTGTCGACGGTGCCCGAAAGATCCCGGACGACGAGCATCAGCAGCTCGTCTCCCGTGTAGCTGCCGGTGTAGCCGGCCTGGAAGTCGTTGTACGCGGCCTGCCCGTCCTCCAGGCTGGCGCTGGTCACCTCGACCGGGTACTCGGTGCCGTCGGTCCGCCGCGCGGTCATCCGCGTCGGCTTCGTACGGCCCCGCTCGTCCGCGGCCTCGGGCCTGCGCATCGACCCCGGAATCAGTTTGGAGTCGAACTCCGGCAGCAGATCGAGCAGTCCACGACCGACGAGCGCGGTGCCCGGAGTCTCGAACATTTCGAGGGCGATGGTGTTGGCGTTGACGACCGTGCCGTTGCAATTGACGAGCAACAGCCCGTCCGGAAGGGCATCGAGTATTGCTGCGAGGCGAGCAGCGCCTCGGGATGGCCTGCTGCTCACGACGACGCTTCCTCCCTGATTACCGCACCTTGCCGACAGCGGGCCCCATCTTGCCCCTCGGGCCGCAGGCTGTCACTGGAGGAGTCTAAAGGCAGGGGAGGGGCATCCGACGGCGGATGAGGGGGAGCTCTCACCAAGGTTCTGTGCATACGGTGTACGACTCCTGCCCTGTGCGAGTCCTGTGAAGCTCCCGGTACGGGTTCTGCGACGGGCCTGACCGCCCTGGTCAGCGGACGTTGGGGAGCACCGGCCGCAGCGTGTTCCAGCGAGCGATCTCGCAGCCGTTGGTCCGGTCGAAGGCCGCGTCGACGTGCTGTCCCTGCCAGGTCCCGGTGACCCGGGCCGTGGCCGGGCCGCCGAACTGCTGGGTGCACATGGCGTCGGCGGGCACCGGACGGAAGGGGTCCGTGCCGCCGTTCCTGTCCGTGGGTTGCGCGAGCTCCGCCAGCCGGTCGCAGGCCTGCTGCGCCACCGGATGGGTGCCGCCGGCCGGGAGGCACCGCAGTTCGTACACGCCGTCGGCCTCCCGGTCGCCGGAGTCCGAGACCGTCACCCTCAGCTGGGTCCTCCCGGTGCCGTCGTCGCCCTGGAGCGCCGACGGCAGCGGCAGCGGAAGGGGCAGCAGCGGCAGGAGGCCGGTTGCGGCGGTCGCGGCCGGTGCGGCAGCCGACAGCACGGCGAGGGACGTGACAGCGGTGAGGGCGAGGCGGCGCAGCATGCGGAGCTCCTGTGGGACGCGGAAGAACGGCGGAGGCGGTACCCCCGTCTTCACTAACGCTCCGCACGCCGCGGCGTTGCGCAACCCAGACGCTTTGCTCTCGTGGCCGACTGCCTAGTACCGTAGGCGGCGATTGGAGAGACAGCGCTCAGCTGTGTCATCATCTGCACGCACCACTCGCGCTCGCGCGAGGTGTGCTGGAGGCGTCGCCTAGTCCGGTCTATGGCGCCGCACTGCTAATGCGGTTTGGGTCTTAAAGCCCATCGAGGGTTCAAATCCCTCCGCCTCCGCTTGATCGCTGAAGCCCCGAGCCACTGGCCGGGGCTTCAGTCGTATCCGGCCGCGGAACGTGCTCGCGGCAGCGCGGGGCGAGGCGGCCGAATAAGGCGCCACAGGGCGTTTTCGCAGGTCAGAGGTGGTGTGGGTAATGGATTTCGCGTGACGGCGCGGGTCATGTAATGTTGTTCCCGCAACGCCGACCAGGCAGAAAAGCCCGGAACGCCAAGCACTCGTAGCTTAACGGATAGAGCATCTGACTACGGATCAGAAGGTTGCAGGTTCGAATCCTGCCGAGTGCACACAGCTGAGAGGCCCCCGGAGAGATCCGGGGGCCTTTTGCGTTGGGCCGTACAGCAGCGAAGTGCCGCAACGAGCCCACCGAGCGCGGGACCAGCTCGTGAGCAGGGTGACCGCGCACGTCGCGCCAGTCGTGGAGACGAGGCATCTGCGCGACGTCGGGAGGGGCATGCGTGGAGTTCAAGGCCGGCACGGTGGGGCTCACCGCCATAGTCGTGGCCGCATTGACGGGGTGCGGGACCGCGACACCCGCGGGACCGGAGGACACGGTGGAACGAGCATCGGCAGTGCCTTCTCCCCGGACCACGTCGGCGACGGCGCACACTCGCCTCTCTCCAACGGACCTGCAGGGCCGATGGTGGACATGGGCGGCGTCGGAACCCGAGGCGACCAACCCTGTTGCCGACCAGGACGGAAGCGCGTGTGGGCGCAACCAGCCGCGGGACGTGTGGTTCCTGGCCGGCACTTTCGGCACTCGGGCGAGCCGCACATGCACCGTTCCCAACGGAGTTCCGGTCGCCTTTCCCCTCGTGAACGTGTTCGGAAGCCCTGAGGACTGCGCGCCCTTCATGAGGAGAGCCAAGGGGTCGGCGGTCCTGGACGGCGAACGGGTCGACCCGGACGCCTACCGGGAGAGAAGATCACTGTGGCAAGCGTCGCAAACAACGCTGTCACCGGGACGGGCGGACGCGGCACAACCACCGGGTGCGGCTTGTGGGTCCAGCTGCCACCGCTGGCACCCGGGCCACATGCGCTGAAGATTCGCGGCCAGTCCGATGACTTCTCGACGGGCGTGGACCACGCGCTCACTGTTGAAGGTGCGTCAGACTAGGGCCCCATACGCAAGGCGACCCCCGGGGCTCCGGGGGTCGCCTGCACTGTTATCGGGTACGCAGTGTTCAGCCGGTACCGCACAGCGCGTCCGACAGCCGGCCGATCGCGTCGCGCACTTCTTCCTCGCTCGCTTCGGCGTAGACCTCCATCGTCATGGCGATCTGAGAGTCCGCGCGATCCGCTGAGCAATCTTCGGGCGAACCTTCCGTACTTCCGGGAGCGCTTGCCGGTCATGTGCCGCCCACCCTTCGCGTCGGCGGTGACGTGCGGAACGTACTCGTCGGATTTCCCCGCTGCGCACGAGCATCTTTGTCTTGGAAAGCCCGGAGCCGAAGATTTCGGCGACCTCCTTCGTGGTGTGCCACGTTCCTTGAATCGGAGCGGAAGCCGTGCAGCATCTCCTTCCAGGTTGTGCAACTCGGCACGTGCTTCGCGGTCGGATTCGCGCTGGTGCCGGAGGTCGCGGTGGATGTCGGCGGCGAGCCAGGATTCACCGGGGCGCCATGGCAGGCGATGAAGGTGGTTGCTTCGTGGTCGGGGACGTCTCGGAGTATGAGGTTTCTTCGCTGCCGATGCGGTGGTCGACGGTTTCGGTTGTCTCGGCGGCTTTGGTGGTGCACTCGGCAACGTAGGAGGCGACGGCTTGTTGGGTGAGGTATTAACCGTTGCCGAAGGCACCGATGGGCTGGACGTCGAGTTGTGTGCCCCAGCGCAGCACCGAACCGTTGGCGAACCCGGACTTTTTGTGCGCGGGCCCGATATCCATGTGTCTCTGCCGCGTAGGCAACCGCGGTGGCCGTCAGTGCCACAGCGGAGGCGTCCTGTCAATTGGGGAAATTGTGGGCAGCGTTGCGGGCTGTGAATGACAACCGTGCCAGGGCCTGGGGCCGATGCGTCACCGGTGACTGGACATTGAATCGGTCTGAGTCCTCGATTTCCCGGCTGTTGAATGATTGATGACCGGTCTCGGAGGCGGCCCGGACTCGTAGCCCGTGGGTCATCAATCGGTTGAGCTTGCCAGGTGACACGGGAAGGCGCAGCGTGGACTTAGGGGAAAAAGCCTATGGGCGCACAGCCCTTGCAGCATGGTTTTAGGCGACCGCCCGGCCATCCCATGGAGATGGTGCAGTGCAGTGAGTCGAACTGCTCGGCTCGCCGCATTCCGGAAGATCGGACCTCATCTCACTCAAGAGGAGATCGTCGTGAATGCAAATATTCGGAAGCGCGTTCCCTGCATCGTGGGCCTGTCCTGCGCCGCCGCAGTATTCGCCGGAACGGGGGGTGTGACGAGCGCTGAGGCGGCTCCTCAGGCGACGACGAAGGCGACGGCTGCGGCGGACTCACAGCACGCGCCATCAAGGACGTGCGGTAGGAACGACCAGAGGTGCAGGTTCGCCAACACGCCGAACACGCCAAACACGCCGAACACTCCGAGTCGCCGGTTCAACACGCCGAACACGCCAAACACGCCGAACACTCCGAACACGGGCCGGATCGGTGGGGTCAACACGCCGAACACCCCGAACACGCCGAACACTCCGAACACGGGTCAGATCGGCGGGCTCAACAACCCGAACACCCCGAACACCCCGAACACGCCGAACACTCCGAACACGGGTCAGATCGGCGGGCTCAACAACCCGAACACCCCGAACACCCCGAACACGCCGAACACCCCCAACACGGGTCAGATCGGCGGGCTCAACAACCCGAACACCCCGAACACCCCGAACACGCCGAACACC
>NZ_JBITCU010000006.1:243868-278869 GCF_044453545.1 Streptomyces sp. NPDC051664
ACCACCCCCAACACGGGTCAGATCGGCGGGCTCAACAACCCGAACACCCCGAACACCCCGAACACGCCGAACACCCCCAACACGGGTCAGATCGGCGGGCTCAACAACCCGAACACCCCGAACACCCCGAACACGCCGAACACCCCCAACACGGGTCAGATCGGCGGCTTCAACACTCCGAACACCCCGAACTCTCCGAACACCCCGCAGTGACGATCTGAAAACACTCGACGACGCTGTGCAGTGCCTACACTGCGCAGCGTCGTCGAGTGATGCTAAGAGCCAAGCGGCCCGTTGAGGTTCACAAGCGGCCCGTTGAGGTTCAACAGCACCCTGGTGTGTTCGGGGTGTTCGGAGTGTTCGGGGTGTTGGGGGTGTTGGGGGTGTTGGGTGTGCCCGGGATGGTCGGGGTAGCCGGGGTCTCGGGGGTGGCCGGCGTTGCGGGAGTGGGCGGCGTGCAGCCGTCTGCCGGCTTTTTCGGCTTCTCCTGAGATGCCGCCTGGGGCTTTGGCTTCGGCTTCGGCTCCGCCCTCGTCTGGAGTGCCTCCTGGAGCTCCGTCTGCCCGGTCATCATGCTCGGGAGCTCCGTCTGCGGTGTCTGCCCGGTCATCATGCTCGGGAGCTCCGTCTGCGGTGTCTGCCCGGTCATCATGCTCGGGAGCTCCGTCTGCGGTGTCTGCCCGGCCATCATGCTCGGGAGCTCAGCCTGCGGTGTCTGCCCAGCCGCCATGCTGATGCCGTAGAGGGAGAAAGCCGGGACGCCTCGGTCGTCGGCGTGGGCGCTTCCCGCGCCAAGGGTGGCCAGACTCCCGACCGTCAGAGCGGCGATCGCGAACTGCTGAAGCTTGTGCATGGATCCGTACCCTCCGTGCCTCTGCATTGCCCGAATTCGATAACTCAGTGCAAGTGAACGGTCACCAAAAGTACACACGGGGCGGGTTCATCTCGCTGTGCAGACCCGTGTCGGCCCCACCATCACCCGTTCATCCTCCCTGGAGCAATGCATGGCATGATGCGGGGCCCCGCATCGCCTGGCACCCGGCTGATCGTCCTTCCGCTCGCCGCCTGTTCATCCGGATCTCCGCCCCGGCGCGGAGCCTCGTTACGATCGCAGGCATGAGCTGGCACTGCACCGGGTTGCGATGGCCCCAGGAGGGGCCGGTCCTGGGGTGGCAGAAGGGCGGGGCGACGGATCGGGCGAAGCAAGAGGCCGGTTCGACGCGGGTGAGTGTCCTTGTGTACGGGAAGGAGCTCGGGTTCCGCGCCGGCGGTGAGCGGCACTGCGTGGGCGCTCGGGGGAATGTATGTCCGCTGGGGGCCGTGGTGTCCGGGCGGAGTACGGGGGCGCGGTGCCCGGAGTGCGCGCGGCTGGACCGGGCGCATTCGGTGGCCGCCGACACGATTGCCGACGACCCGCGGACGTACCGCGTCTATATCGCCTGGTTCGGGCCCTCCATGGTGAAGGTCGGGATCACCGCCGAGGAGCGGGGTGCGGCGCGGCTGAGGGAGCAGGGGGCCGTGGTCTACAGCTGGCTGGGGCGCGGGCCGCTGATGGCGGCGCGGCGTACCGAGGAACTGCTGCGGTCGGCGCTGGGGGTACCGGACCGGATCCCGTACGCGCGCAAGCGTGCGGTGCGGGCCGCGCTGCCCGGGGCGGCGGAACGGGTCGCGGAGGTCGAGGGGCTGTACGGGCGGGCGGCCGCGCTGGAGCGGGAGGGAGGCGGGTGGCCGCAGGCGCTGGAGCGGCTGCCGTGCGAGCCCGTCGATCACACGGGGTTGTTCGGGCTCGACGGCCCGGTCGAAGTGGCGCGGGCGGTGACCGAGTTGACGGACGGCGGGGTGGTCGCGGGGCGGCTGGTCGCGGCCGCCGGGCCCGATCTGCATCTGGCGGCCGCGGACGGGGTGGTCGTGCTGGACACCCGGCTTATGGCCGGATGGGAGCTGGTGGGGGCCGATGCGCGGTCGGGGGTGTCGGTGCCGGTGATCGATATCGGGGGCGGCGGCGTGCAGGACGGGCTCTTCTGAGATCGTCGGTGATCAGTTCGGGACAGGTCGGGGCGGACGAGGAGTGCGCGGTGAGTGGCGGCAGCGATGACGTGGTGCGGTTCTGGGAACGGCTCGGGCTGCCGGGACTCATCGATGTCCATACGCATTTCATGCCGGAGCAGGTGCTCCGCAAGGTGTGGGCGTACTTCGACTCCGCGGGTCCGCTGACCGGGACGGAGTGGCCGATCGCCTACCGGCACGACGAGGACGAACGGCTCGCGCTGCTCCGGTCCTTCGGCGTGCGGCGGTTCACCTCGATGCTCTATCCGCACAAGGCGGGGATGGCGGCCTGGCTGAACGGCTGGGCGGCCGACTTCGCGCGGCGGGTACCCGACTGTCTGCACACCGCGACCCTCTTCCCCGAGGAGGGCGTGGAGCGTTACGTCCGCGAGGCGGTCGAGGCGGGGGCGCGCATCTTCAAGTCGCACCTTCAGGTCGGGGCGTACGACGCGAACGATCCACTGCTCGAACCGGTCTGGGGGCTGCTCGCGGAGGCCGCGGTCCCGGTCGTGATGCACTGCGGGTCCGGTCCCGCGCCCGGCAAGTACACCGGGCCCGAGCCAGTCGGCCGGATGCTCGCCCGGCATCCGCGGCTGCGGCTGGTGGTGGCACACATGGGGATGCCCGAGTACGCGGAGTTCCTGGCGCTGGCGGAGGCGTACCCCGAGGTGCGGCTCGATACGACGATGGCGTTCACGGACTTCTCGGAGGACCGCACGCCGTTCCCGGTGGCGGAGCGGGGGCGGCTTGCCGATCTCGGGGACCGGATCCTGCTGGGGACGGACTTCCCGAACATTCCGTACCCGTACGTGCACCAGCTGCATGCCCTGGAGCGGCTGGAGTTGGGGGACGACTGGTTGCGGGCGGTCTGCTACGGGAACGCGCACGCGATGTTCGACCGGAGCTGAGCCCGCGCTTCCTGGTTTCTCAGGGAATTCACAGGATCGGGAAAGAACCCTCTCAGAGGCGTCTCACAGGGTCGAGGCATGACGACGACCACGCCCCAGGGGCGTACCGAACTGCTGAGGCCGGACCGCAATCCCGTCCGCGTGCTGGTCGTGGACGACGAGGCGCCGCTCGCCGAGCTGCTGTCCATGGCCCTGCGCTACGAGGGCTGGGAGGTGCGCAGCGCCGGGGACGGTGCGAGTGCCGTCCGCATGGCGCGCGACTTCCGGCCGGACGCGGTGGTCCTCGATGTGATGCTGCCCGACACCGACGGGCTCTCGGTGCTCGGCAAGCTTCGCCGGGACCTCTCCGAGGTCCCCGTGCTGTTCCTGACCGCACGGGACTCGGTGGAGGACCGGATCGCCGGACTCACGGCGGGCGGCGACGACTATGTGACGAAGCCGTTCAGCCTGGAGGAGGTCGTGGCGCGGCTGCGCGGGCTGATCCGGCGGTCCGGGACGGCGACGGTACGGAGCGAGTCGACGCTCGTCGTCGGTGACCTGGTGCTCGACGAGGACAGCCATGAGGTGAGCCGGGGGACGACCTCCATCCACCTCACCGCGACCGAGTTCGAGCTGCTGCGCTTCCTGATGCGCAATCCGCGACGGGTGCTGAGCAAGGCGCAGATCCTGGACCGGGTGTGGAACTACGACTTCGGCGGGCAGGCGAACGTCGTCGAGCTGTACATCTCGTATCTGCGCAAGAAGATCGACGCCGGACGGACGCCGATGATCCACACCCGGCGCGGGGCCGGATATCTCATCAAGCCCGGTGAGTAGCCCGTTGGGCCGTCGGGCGCGACGGCGGGGAGAGCGGTGGGGAAAGGGGCCGTGGACGCTGCGGACCCGGCTGGTGGTGTCCGCGGTGACGCTCATCGCCGTGGTGGCCGCGGTGATCGGCTCGGTCACCACCATCGCCTTCCACAGCTACATGTACGGCAAGCTCGACGACCAGCTGCGCTCCATCGCCATGCGGGCCTCGAAGCCGCCGCCGGGCGTCGGCGTCGGCGCGGGTGGCCGGCCGCTGCCCGCCGACGGCCCGGACGACGATCCACTGGCCTTCATAGATGCCCGCGGGCAGCCTTTCGGCACGCTCGGCGCGGTGTCCGTGGACGGCTCGATCACTGCGTCGAGCGTGGTCCAGGAGAACTCCGCCGCACTCGAGCAGAGCGACGCGGCCGGTGAGAGGCCGCTGAAGGGGGCGGAGGAGAAGGCCCTGGAGGCGGCGGACATCGAGGTCGGGGAGACGGCGCGCAGCGTTGATCTGCCTGGACTCGGCTCGTACCGGGTGAAGGCCGTCGAGGGGGCGGACGGGACGACGACCGTCCTCGTCGGCATCCCCGCCGCCGAGGTGCGAGGCGCCCTCACCACCCTGATCCTCGTCGAGGTCTGTGTCACCGGGGCCGGGCTGATCGCCGCCGGGATCGCCGGGGCCGCCATGGTCGGGGTCGCGCTGCGGCCGCTGCGCCGGGTCGCCGCGACCGCCACCCGGGTCTCCGAACTCCAGTTGCACAGCGGTGAGGTGGCACCCCTGGAGCGGGTACCGGCCGCCGAGGCGGATCCGCGGACCGAGGTAGGGCAGGTGGGCGCGGCGCTCAACCGGATGCTGGGACATGTCGGTTCGGCGCTGGCGGTGCGCCAGGAGAGCGAGATGCGGGTACGGCAGTTCGTCGCGGACGCCAGCCATGAGCTGCGGACGCCGCTGGCCTCGATCCGCGGCTACGCCGAACTGACCCGGCGCGGACGTGAGGAGACCGGTCCCGACACCCGGCACGCGCTGGGGCGGATCGAGTCCGAGGCGGAGCGGATGACGGGCATGGTGGAAGATCTGCTGCTCCTGGCCCGCCTCGATGCCGGGCGCCCGCTCTCGTACGAGAGCACTGATCTGTCACCGATCGTCGTCGACGCGGTGAGCGATGCCCGCGCAGCCGGGCAGCGGGGTCATCACTGGCGGCTCGAGCTGCCCGACGAACCCGCGACCGTGCACGCCGATCCGACGAGGCTCCACCAGGTGCTGGTCAATCTGCTGGCCAATGCCCGTACGCACACCCCGCCCGGCACCACCGTCACCGCGCGCGTACGCGCCGGGGCCACTCATCCGTGGGTGACGCTGGAGGTGCAGGACGACGGGCCGGGAATCCCGGCGCAGCTGTTGCCGCATGTCTTCGAACGGTTCGCGCGAGGCGATGCGTCGCGCTCGCGCAGCGCGGGTTCCACCGGGCTCGGCCTGGCCATCGTGCAGGCTGTCGTCACCGCGCACGGCGGCCGGGTGGAGGTGCGGTCGGTGCCGGGGTGCACGGTCTTCGCCGTCCATCTGCCTGCTGTTCCGCCGGTCCGTACCGACTCACAGCACAACCACAGGTCCATCACACCGGTGTGACAGCGGGGTTGGCGACTGTCGATGACATGCGAACCGACTCTTCCTGGAGCACCTTGCCGGCCCGGGAGCATCTCCTGGCCGGAGCGGTCGACGCGGCAGATGCCCCCGTCCTCGATGTGGTGGTACCCGTCTACAACGAGGAGAAGGACCTCGAAACCTGTGTGCTGCGCCTGCACGACCATCTGGTGCGTACTTTCCCGTACGCCTTCCGGATCACCGTCGCCGACAACGCGAGCACCGACCGCACACCCCAGGTGGCGGCCCGGCTGGCGGCGATCCTCCCGCGGTGCCGCTCGTACCGGCTGGAGGAGAAGGGGCGCGGACGGGCGCTGCGTACCGTCTGGTCACAGTCGGACGCCCCGGTCCTCGCCTATATGGACGTCGATCTCTCCACCGACCTCAACGCTCTGCTCCCGCTCGTCGCACCGCTGATCTCCGGGCATTCGGACCTGGCCATCGGATCGCGACTGGCCCGCAGTTCGCGTGTCGTGCGGGGATCGAAGCGGGAGTTCATCTCGCGGGCCTACAACCTCATCCTCCGGTCGTCGCTGGCCGCGCGGTTCAGCGACGCGCAGTGCGGGTTCAAGGCCATTCGGCGGGACGTAGCGCAGCGCCTGCTGCCGATGGTCGAGGACACCGGCTGGTTCTTCGACACCGAGATGCTGGTCCTCGCCGAGCGCGCCGGGCTGCGCATCCATGAGGTTCCGGTGGACTGGGTCGACGACCCCGACTCCACGGTCCACATCGTGCGGACGGCTACCGAGGACCTGAAAGGTGTGTGGCGGGTGGGCCGGGCGCTGGCCGTCGGGGCACTGCCGCTGGACCGTCTCGCCCGGCCCTTCGGGGACGATCCGCGCGACCGCGGACTGAGCGGGGTGCCGGGCGGCCTGGCCCGGCAACTGGTCGGGTTCTGCGTCGTGGGCGCGCTCTCCACGCTCTTCTATCTCGCCCTGTACTCGCTCCTCCGACTGGGCGCCGGCCCGCAGATCGCCAACGGCGGTGCGCTGCTGGTGTCGGCCGTCGCCAATACGGCAGCCAACCGGAGGCTCACCTTCGGCGTACGCGGCCGGAGCGGCGCGGTACGCCATCAGGCGCAGGGCCTCGTCGTCTTCGCCGTCGGCCTCGCACTGACCAGTGGCTCGCTCGCGGCGCTGGGCGCGGCGTCCGGATCGCCCTCGCACGGCACGGAACTCGCCGTGCTGATCACGGCCAACCTCGCGGCGACGGTGCTGCGGTTCCTGCTGTTGCGCGCCTGGGTCTTCCCGGACCGGGCCCCCGCGGCCGGGCACGCCGACGACACTCACCACGAACTGGGGAACGTCCGATGACCACCCTGCACCCCACCGACCGATTTCCGGCACCGCCGACCACGGCCGTACCGGCTGCGGACGAGCGGTTCCTGCGGCGCGTACGGAAGGGCAGGCCCGAGGATCCGCGCTGGGCACGGCCCGCCTTCCTCGCCCTGCTGCTGGCCATTGCGCTGGCGTACCTGTGGAATCTCAGCGCCTCCGGTTACGCCAACTCCTTCTACTCCGCCGCCGTGCAGGCCGGCAGTCAGAGCTGGAAGGCGTTCTTCTTCGGCTCGCTGGACGCGGCGAACGCCATCACCGTCGACAAGCCCCCGGCCACGCTCTGGCCGATGGCCCTGTCGGTGCGGATCTTCGGCCTCAGCTCGTGGGCGATCCTCGCTCCGCAGGTGATGATGGGGGTGGCGACGGCCGGGGTGCTGTACGCGGCGGTACGCCGCCGGTTCGGCGCGGCTGCCGGACTGATCACGATGGCGGTGTTCGCGCTCACGCCCGTGGCCGCGCTGATGTTCCGCTTCAACAACCCGGACGCGCTGCTCGCGTTGCTGATGACCGTGACCGTCTACTGCGTGCTGCGCGCGCTGGAGAACGGCCGGACGAAGTGGCTGGTGTGGGCCGGGGGCGCGGTCGGTCTCGCGTTCCTGTCGAAGACCCTGCAGGCGTTCCTGATCCTGCCGCCGCTGGCCGTGCTGTACGCGGTGTGCGCGCCGACGACGGTACGGAAGCGGTTCGGCCAACTCGGGCTGTCGGCGCTCGCGATGGTGGTCGCGGGTGGCTGGTGGGTGGCGATCGTCGAACTCTGGCCCGCCTCCTCCCGCCCGTACATCGGCGGTTCGCAGAACAACTCCTTCCTGGAACTGACCTTCGGCTACAACGGGCTCGGCCGGATCAGCGGCGACGAGACCGGCAGCGTCGGAGGCGGTGGCGGTGGTCAGTCCGGCGGCCAATGGGGCGAGACCGGCATCGACCGGATGTTCAACTCCGAGATCGGCAGCCAGATCTCCTGGCTGCTGCCCGCCGCGCTGATCCTGCTCGTCGCGGGCATCTGGGTCACCTGGAAGGCGAAGCGGACGGACACCGCCCGCGCGGCCTTCCTCGCCTGGGGCGGCTCGCTGCTGATGACCGCGGTCGTCTTCAGTTTCATGGCCGGTATCTTCCACCAGTACTACACGGTCGCCCTGGCGCCCTACATCGCGGCGCTCGTCGGCATGGGTGTCACGGTCCTGTGGGAGGAGCGGGCCAAGTGGGCGGCGAGCGGAGTGCTCGGCGCCACGGTCGCTGTCACGGCGGTGTGGTCGTACGTGCTGCTGGGGCGGACCCCGGACTACCTGCCGTGGCTGCGCTGGGCCGTCCTCATCGGCGGTCTTGTGGGCGCGGCGGCTCTGCTGCCGGCGGCCCGGGCCGGGCGTCGGCTGGCGTTCGCCGCGGTGGGGATCGGTTTCGTCGCATCGCTGGCCGGGCCGACGGCGTACACCCTGAGCACGCTGAACACCGGGCACCAGGGCTCGATCGTCACGGCCGGCCCGTCGGGCGCCAGCACGATGGGCGGTGGCGGCCGGGGCGGTCCCGGGGGTGGTGGCGGAATGCAGCCTCCGGGCCAGAACAGCCAGAACAGCCAGAACAGCCAGAACAGCCAGAACAGCCAGAACAGCCAGAACGGTCAGAACAGCAGGGCCAGTCAGCAGGGCGGCGCCATGGGCCGGCCGCCGACCGGCGGCCAGGGCGGCTTTCCGGGCGGCAGCCGGCAGGCTCAGGGCCAGGGCACTCAGCAGAACGGCATGCCGGGCGGCGGCCCTGGCGGCATGGCCGAAAGCGGCATGAGGGGAGGCGGCGGCATGGGCGGTCTGCTGAACGGCTCGTCGGTCAGCTCGCAGGCCAAGAAACTCCTGGAGAAGAACGCCGAGGCCTACACCTGGGCAGCCGCGGCCATCGGCTCGCAGAACGCAGCCGGCTACCAACTCGCCACCGGCGAACCGGTGATGGCGATCGGCGGCTTCAACGGCAGTGACCCGTCCCCGACGCTCGCCCAGTTCAAGCAGTACGTCGAGGACGGAAGGATCCACTACTTCATTTCGAGCGGCGCGGGCGGGATGGGCGGCGACAGCGGCACCTCGTCCAAGATCAGCTCGTGGGTCGAGGACACCTTCGAGAAGGTCACCGCCGGCGGATCGACCTTCTACGACCTGACCCGGCCCAAGAGCTGATCCGAACCGGCCGTCAGTGTCGGAGCAGCAGCAGATCGGCGACAACCGGGCGGTGGTCCGAGGCAAGTGTCTCGGCCACCGCCGCGTCGCGTACCCGTACGCCGTCCTTGGACACGGCCACGAAGTCGATCCGCTTCACGGGGTTCAGCGCGGGGTAGGTCGGCGCGCCCGGTTCTGCATCGGCCAGCTCCTCCCAGAGCGGGACCAGTTCCGGGGAGCCCGGCTCCGCGTTGAAGTCGCCGAGCAGTACCTTCCGCCCCTCGTCCTCCGCCATGACGCGCCGGGTGTCGGCCACCTGTGCGATCCGGACGGACGGGTCGCCGCGGTAGTCGAGGTGCGTCACATACACATGCACGGGCATCCCCTTCACCCGTACGACCACCTCGCCGAAGCCGGGCGCGGGCGCCGGCACGGGGTCGGGGACCTGGGTGGAGAGCCGGGTGATCTCGTGGTTCTCGGCGCTCACGATCCGGTACCTGGACAGCACCGCGACGCCGAACTCACGCCGTGGCGCCCCCTGTGTCGTGGGATCGAGGCTGTATATCGGGGCGAACGACACCCGCATGTGCAGCCGCTCGGCCAGCTCGCCCGCGACATCCCGCCACTGGCTGCGGGTGTCCCAGTGGACGTCCACCTCCTGAAGCCCGATCACATCGGCGTCCAGTGCGCGCAGTTCCGCAGCCTGCCGGTCCAGATCGAAGACGTTGTCCATGCCGGCGCCCGCATGGATGTTGTACGTGGCGACGCGCAGGGGCACCGAATGGCCGTGCCCGGCGGCTCCGGCAGCTCCGGCGGGCGGGACGGCGGCCATCCCCAACAGGCCCGCAGCGATCAGGACTTCCGCCGTACGGCGACGCAGTGACATGCCACTCCCGGTGCTAGTCGGCTTCCTTTCGGATCAGTGCCGAGCACGGTACCGCGCGAAAGTTGCTTGTAGACCGTATGCGGGTTGCCTTACGGTGTACAACGATTCTCCCGTACACCGTATAAGAACTCCAGGAGCTCAAGGAGCCCGCATGACGGCGACCGCAGCCGCCCAGAACCGGCTCACGTCCCCAGGCCACCCGCAGCGCTGGATGATCCTCGGCGTCATCTGCCTCGCCCAGCTCACCGTGCTGCTCGACAACACGGTCCTCAACGTGGCGATCCCCTCCCTCACCCGGGAGCTGGACGCGTCCACCGCCGATGTGCAGTGGATGATCAACGCCTACTCGCTCGTCCAGTCGGGTCTGCTGCTCACCGCCGGCAGCTCCGCCGACCGCTACGGCCGCAAGAAGATGCTGCTCGCGGGCCTCGTCCTGTTCGGTATCGGTTCTCTGGTGGCGGGGCTCGCCCAGTCGTCCGCGCAACTGATCGCCGCCCGTGCGGGCATGGGCATCGGCGGAGCGCTGCTGATCACCACGACCCTGGCCGTCGTCGTCCAGATCTTCGACGACGCCGAGCGCGTGAAGGCGATCGGCATCTGGTCCACCGTCAACTCGCTCGGTTTCGCCGTCGGGCCGCTGATCGGCGGGGTCATGCTCGACCACTTCTGGTGGGGCGCGATCTTCCTGGTCAACATTCCGGTCGCGGTCATCGGCCTGGTCGCCGTGGTCCGGCTCGTTCCCGAGTCCAAGAACCCGAGCGGCGACCGTCCCGACCTGCTCGGGGCGCTGCTCTCCACCGTCGGTATGGCCGCTGTCGTCTACGCGATCATCTCCGGCCCGGCCCACGGCTGGGCCTCGGGCCGGGTCCTGCTCACGGCCTTCACCGGGGTCGCCGTCCTCACCGGCTTCGTGCTGTGGGAGCTCCACATCCCGTACCCGATGCTGGACATGCACTTCTTCCGGAACCAGAAGTTCATCGGGGCGGCCGCCGGCGCGATCCTGGTGGCGTTCGGGATGGGTGGCTCGCTGTTCCTGCTCACCCAGCAGCTCCAGTTCGTCCTTGGCTACGAGCCGCTGGAGGCAGGCCTGCGTACGGCTCCGCTGGCGCTGAGTGTCGTCGTGCTCAACCTCGCGGGCCTGGGCGCCAGGCTGGTGCCCAGGCTGGGCACGCCCGCCACCATCGCCGCCGGGATGAGTCTGCTGGCCGCGGGCCTCGCCGCAATCGCCCTGTTCGGCGGCAACGGCTACGGCGGCATGCTGCTGGGCCTGGTCGTGATGGGCGCGGGCATCGCCCTCGCCATGCCCGCCATGGCCAACGCGATCATGAGCGCCATTCCGCCGGAGAAGGCGGGCGTGGGAGCCGGGCTCAACGGCACCCTGGCCGAATGCGGCAACGGGCTCGGGGTCGCGGTGCTCGGTGCCGTCCTCAACTCCCGGTTCGCCGCCATCGTGCCGGCGGCGGTCGGCGCCGCCTCGCTGCCCGCCGCCGTCGCCGCGGCGACCGGCGACGGGGAGCGGCAGCGGATCACCGACGCCTTCGCCTCGGGCCTGGAGACGAGTCAGCTGGTGGGAGCGGTGGCGGTGCTGGCCGGCGGTCTGCTCGCCGCCGTACTCCTGCGGCGGGCGGAGCGGGCAGAATCGGCTCAGGCAGACTCGGCCGCGGCGGCGGCCTAGCATCAGGCGGGGCGTACCGGACCGTATGAATCCGGCTACTGCGCACAGGGTACGGATCGTGTCCGTCCCGCCGGCAAGACGAGGAGAGTGCGCCATGGCATCCGCGGCCGACCGTGTGAAAAACCGTGCCCGGACCAGCGTCTGGCTGGACCAGCGGGCACCCTCGCGCACCCGCAGGGCCGATCAGCCGGCCGGACTCGACCGCGAGAAGATCACCGCGGCAACGGTCCGGCTGCTGGACGCCGAGGGCCTCGCCAAATTCTCCATGCGCCGGCTCGCCGCCGAGCTGGACGTCACCGCGATGTCCCTCTACTGGTACGTCGAGACCAAGGACGACCTGCTGGAGCTGGCCCTGGACTCGGTCTACAGCGAGATCGCTCCTCCCCAGGAGGAGGCGCACTGGCACGACCGACTGCGCGAACTGGCCACCACCTACCGGGAACTGCTGGTCCGGCACACCTGGGTGTCGCCGCTCGCGGGTCACTTCCTCAACATCGGCCCGCACTCGATGCTGTTCTCGTACGCCGTCCAGGATGTGATCCGGGCGACGGGGCTGCCGCTGCGCAGGCAGACGGGAGCACTCTCCGCGGTCTTCCAGTTCGTGTACGGATTCGGCACCATCGAGGGCCACTTCGTGCAGCGCAGTACGGAGGCGGGGCTCAGCCAGGACGAGTTCTTCCAGCAGGCGATGGGCACGATCCGGTCCCAGCCGCAACTCAGCCGGATCGTGGAGTCCTCGCAGGACCTGATGGAGGCCCGCGGCGGCGACACGGTCGAGGAGATGCGGGAGCGGGACTTCACCTTCGCCCTGGACCTGCTGATCGCGGGCATCGAGGCGATGCGGGGCCGCTGAGATCCTGCCCGTCCCGGTAGGACTCTCAGTACCCGCGCCCCACATCCACGGCCGTGTCCGGCATCCGCCCCTCCGCCATCGCCTCCCAGCACGCGGCGAAGTCCATGACGATGTCCTCGTCCGCCGTGATGCCCGCGGAGTGCGAGGTGATCACCGTACGGGGCAGCTGCCAGTACCGGTCGCCGGGTGCGGCGGGCTCCTCGGGCAGTACGTCGAGCACCGCGCGTCCCACCGCACCGATGTGCAGGGCGGTCTCCAGTGCTTGCATGTCCACTGTCGCGCCCCGGCCGACGTTGATGAACGTGGCTCCGCCCATGCCCGCGAAGCGGTCCGTCCCGAAGAAACCGTCCGTCGCGGGGGTCAGCGGCAGCGTGGAGACCACCCACCGCGCCGAGGCGAGCGACTGTGCGTCGTCGTCCGCCGCGACGACCCGGTCGAAGCCCGCCGATGCCGTACGCGCCCCGCGCCCGACGCCCACGGTCCGGATGCCGCACGCCCGCAGCAGACCGGCGACGGCCGAGCCGATGCGACCGGTCCCGTAGATCACGGCGGTCTGCCCGGAGGCGAGTTCGGAGGGGATGCGGCGCCACTCGGCCCGTGCGTGCTGGGCGGCGAACTCGGGGACGGACTGGCAGCCGGCGAGTACCCAGGCCAGTACGTACTGGGCGATCCGCTCACCCATACGGCCCACCGTGCGGGTGAGCAGCACCCCGGACGGCCACGGTCCGGCGCTGAGCAGGGCGTCCGTACCGGCGTTCACGCTGTGGAACCACACCAACGGCCCGCCCCGAAGTGCATCCGGCAGCGTGGCCCCGACGCAGATGAAGGGTTCCTCCGGCGGTGTGCCGGAGAAACCCTGTTCCACGGGGCGGCCGGTGATCCGCTCCAGGCCGCGGACGACGGAGGCGCCGACGGCCGGTGCGGCCAGCAGCCGGGCCCGGGCGAGCAGGCCCGGCGCCGGAAGGTTGTCACTCATCCCGCAACAGCGGTCAGTTGCCGGGCGCCAGGTGGGCGGGGAAACCACCCGTGGCGATGGGTCCCCACCGCTCCGGAGTGATCCGGATGATCGACTTGCCCTGCTTCACCATCGCCGCCCGGTACTCGTCCCAGTCCGGATGCTCCCCCGAGATGTTCCGGAAGTACTCGACGAGCGGCTCGACCGAGTCGGGCGCATCGATCACCTCGGCCGAGCCGTCGATCTGCACCCACGCCCCGTTCCAGTCGTCCGACAGAACGATCACGCTGACGCGCTCGTCCCGCTTCGCGTTACGGGTCTTGGCCCGTTCGGGGTACGTCGAGACGACGATCCGGCCCGAGTCGTCGACGCCACAGGCCAGCGGTGAGCCCTGGGGGCGGCCGTCGGACCGGGTGGTCAGCAGGATCGCCCGGTGCCGGGGCCGTACGAACGCCAGCAACTCATCGAGCTCCACGGCGGTGTTGGTCGCGATATTGGGTGCCATGCCCGCAGACTACGACGGCAGGGAGTCACCCTGCACGGCCTGGATGTCCAGCTCGACCCGGAGCGTCGTACCGATCGCCGAGATGCCGGCCTGGACCACCTGGTTGTAGTTCATGGCGAAGTCGTCGCGGCGCAGCTCGGCCGTGGCGCTGAACGCCGCGCGCGTCCCGCCCCACGGGTCGGGGCCGGTGCCGAGGTAGCTCAGGTTCAGGTCGACGTTTCGCGCGACACCGTGCATCGTCAGCTCACCGTGCACGGTCCAGCGGTCGGGACCGGCCGGGTCCAGCCCGTGGGAGCGGTACGTGATCTCCGGGAACCGGTCCGAGTCGAGGAAGTCCGCCGACCGCAGGTGCTTGTCCCGCATGTCGTTGCCGGTGTCGATGCTGGCCGCGCTGATGATCGCGTCGACCCGGGACCGGTGGAGCTCCTCGGCGATCTCGATCCGGCCGCTGAACTCGGTGAAACGGCCGTGCACGCTGGAGATCCCCAGGTGCTGCGCGACCGCGCCCACCGAGGAGTGCGCCGGGTCCAGCGACCAGGCGCCCGGCGGCGGCAGCTCCACGCCGCCCTGCCGGGCCAGCACCACCGTGCCGGCCTCGACCCGGCCGCTCGCCGTGACGAGGGCGGTCGACGCGGTCGGCGCGTACCCGACCGCGGTCACGATCACCGTGTACGCGCCGGCGGGCAGCAGAGCGTCGGTCCGGACCGCCCCGTCCTCGTCGGCCGCGGCTCGCAGCACCTGGGTGCCGGTCATGTCGGTCACCGTCACGACCGCGTGCTGGACGGCCCAGCCGTCGCGCGTCCGTACCTGTGCGCGAAGTCCCATCCCGTTTCTCTCCTTGCTCCATGACTCAATGAGTCGGGCCCCGGGGCGGGGACGGCAGGCCGTCCCCTGCCTGCCGTCCCCGCCACCGGGGCCCATTTCCACCGGGGGCAGCCTCTCCGCTCGAAGCGCTGTCCACCAGGGGTCTGTGTTACTCGATCACTCGCCGGGGTGGGCGAGCTCGATGTCGTGGCCGTCGACCCCGCGACCGGCCACGCTCAGCGCGCCGGCCACCGGCGGGTAGCCGGTCGCGATGACCGAGTACTCGCCCGCGTCCAGGTCGGCGAAGGCGTACGCCCCGTCCTCCCCGGTCGTCGAGGTGGCGACCACATTGCCCGCCGCGTCGACCAGCGTGACGCGGGCGTCCGGCAGCGGTCGCAGCGCGGCACCGGCCCGCACGACACCCTGGACCAGCGCACCGGACTGCAGTGCGGCGTCGATCCGGGTGACCCCCTGGCCGCCGATCTCCACCGGCAGCGCCAGCGGACGGTACCCGGCGGCGTTCACCGCGACGGTCACCGCTCCGGGCACCAGCTCGGCGAAGGTGAACTCGCCGTTCTCGGCGGACTTGCCGGTGGCCAGCACGTCGCCGCGCACATCGGTCACGATGACCATGGCGCCGTCGACCGGAGCGCCGCTCTCGGCGGCCCGCACGGTCCCGGCCAGGCCGCTCGTACCGACGAGCAGGATGTCGTACGACAGCTGCTCGTCGCCGACGACCACGGTGGACGCCTGCGGCTGGAAACCGTCGGCGGACGCGATCAGGACGTAGCTGCCGGCGCCCGGCGCGCCCAGACCGTAGCTGCCGTCGGCCTGGGAGACGGAGCGCCCCAGCTGCCGGCCGCCCAGCGAGATCAGCGTGACGGCGGCCCCGGCCACGGGTGCGCCCTCGGCGCCCCGCACCAGGCCGCGTACCGGGGTGCCCTGCACGGTCGCGACCGGGGCTTCGAGCGTGTCGACCGCGGTGACCCCGGCCGTGCCCTCGGAGACCAGTGCGGCCGTACCGGACGGAACCTCGGCGAGAGCCGCGGCGGGAACCCCGGCCTCGGCCGCCTGGTCCTCCGTCGGTGCGTCGTTCGCGGCGTTCGTCCTCAGCGCGACCTCCTTGATGAAGATCGTGATCACGAAGGCGACCAGCGCGGCCGGAGCGGCGAACAGGAAGACATCGCCGACACCGTGCCCGTAGGCGCTCTCCACGACCGCACGGAACGGCGCGGGCAGCTTGTCCAGGTTGGGGATGCTCCCGTCGCCGGTACCGCCGTGGCCCATGGCCGCTGCCTTCGGACCGAGGTCCGCGAGGCCGTCCTTGACGTAGTGGGTGACGCGGTTCGCCATGACGGCGCCCAGCGCCGAGACGCCGATCGCACCACCGAGGGAACGGAAGAAGGTGACGACGGAGCTGGCGGCACCGAGGTCGGACGGGGCGACCTGGTTCTGCGAGGCGAGGACCAGGTTCTGCATCATCATGCCGATGCCGAGACCCATCACGAACATGAAGATCGCGATGTGCCAGTACGTCGTGTCGTACCGGATGGTGCCGAGCAGACCGAGACCGGAGGTGACCAGGAAGCCACCGGTGACCAGCCAGGCCTTCCAGCGGCCCGTCTTGGTGATGACCTGACCGGAGATGGTCGAGGACAGGAACAGACCGGTGATCATCGGGATCGTCATGACGCCGGACATCGTCGGCGACTTGCCGCGCGCCAGCTGGAAGTACTGGCTGAAGAAGACGGTGCCCGCGAACATCGCGATCCCGACGAACAGCGAGGCGATCGACGCCAGCGTGATGGTGCGGTTTCGGAAGAGGCGCAGCGGGATGATCGGCTCGCTGGCCCGGGTCTCGGTGAAGACGAAGAGGAGGACGAGCACCAGGGAGCCCGCGAGCATCACGCCGGTCTGCCAGGACATCCAGTCGTACTTGTTGCCCGCGAAGGTCACCCAGAGCAGCAGCAGCGACACGGCGGCGCTGATGAAGAACGCGCCCGTCCAGTCGACCTTGACCTCGCGCTTGACGACCGGGAGCTTCAGGGTCTTCTGGAGCACGATCAGTGCGACGACCGCGAAGGGCACACCGACGTAGAAGCACCAGCGCCAGCCCATCCAGCTGGTGTCGGTGATGACACCACCCAGCAGCGGACCGCCGACGGTGGCGACGGCGAAGACCGCGCCGAGGTAGCCGCTGTAGCGACCGCGCTCACGCGGGGCGATCATCGCGGCCATCACGATCTGGGCGAGGGCGGAGAGACCGCCGACGCCGATGCCCTGCACGACACGGCAGGCGATGAGCATGCCGCTGCTCGTCGACAGGCCGGCCACTATCGAGCCGGTGACGTAGATGATCAGTGCTATCTGGACCAGCAGCTTCTTGCTGAACAGGTCGGAGAGCTTGCCCCACAGGGGAGTGGTGGCGGTCATCGCCAGGAGCGAGGCCGTGACGACCCAGGTGTACGCGGACTGGCCGCCGCCGAGGTCCGAGATGATCTCGGGCAGAGCGTTGGAGACGACGGTCGACGACAGGATCGCGACGAACATGCCGAGCAGCAGCCCGGTCAGCGCTTCCATGATCTGCCGGTGTGTCATCGGCGCGCCGCCGGGGGAACTGGCTCCCCCGTGCTTGGCGTGGCCGCCCCGCACACCGGTCGGTGTGGTCGTAGCCATTGAGTTCCTTGTCTTTGCTTCTGTTACACGGGTGTACGGGTGTACGAGTCTTCGTCGCTGTCGGCGGGCCGCAGACGGCACTCGTCGCTGTGCTTTCCGGGGGCGCACCCGCCGGAGCCGCGACGGGCGAAACTGTCGCGCAGCCGGGCCAGCAGCGTGTTGAGCTGTCCGACGTCGTCGTCGGACCATTCCTGAAGGTGATGGGCGAACATGTCTGTGACCCGCAGGTTCAGGTCGACGAGTACGTCGTTTCCCGCGGGGGTCAGCCGCAGGATGCGGGACCGTTTGTCCGCCGGGTCCGGAGACCGTTCTATCCAGCCGCGCTCGGCCACATGGGCGACATGTCGGCTGGTCACCGACATGTCGACGGCCAGCAGCTCGGCCAGTCTGCTGATCCGCATCTCGCCGTGCTGATCGAGGAGGGCCAGCACGGCGGCGCATCCGCCGGGACATTCGGCAGGCAGGGCGCGGGCGAGTCCGCGTTTGACGGTTCCGACGGCGCTGAGCTGCCGGGCCAGTTCTTCGTACTGACGCCGTGCGGCCACGGGACCCCCCAGACTGTTCTCATACATCTTGTTGCTTAGGGCAACCATAAAACCTGTTGGTTGCTGCAGGCAAACGAAAATGGCCTTGCAGAAGTAAAGGAACGCAAAAGGCTGTGTAGGGACCGGGTCAAAAGCCCAGCGTGCGCCCGGCGCACTTCGCGCCTGTGTGCATCGCGCCACAGCCCGCAGCGGTTCACCGGTTCTCCGCCTCCGGCGCGGGGCCTTCACCGACCCGGGGGTTGGGCCGCACCCCCGAGTTCGCTAGGGTCCTGGCCCATGGCACACAACCCCCATGCCCCCCAGGGCCCCGAGGGCAACTACGACCCGGCGGGCAGCACTCAGATGTTCCGCGCCTTCGTCGACGAGGGCGAGCCGCAGCGCCGGCAGCAGCCGGCCGCGTCGTCCGGACCGAGGACCGGGGTGATCGTCGCCGTCGTCGCGGTGGTTGTCATCCTCGGTGCGATCGCCTGGCTCGCGCTCAGCTGACCTGGCTGCGCTCTCTCCATCCGTCACTTCCAGACGGCGGTGACGTCCCGGGTCTCGATATGCATGCCCAGGGGCACCCGCCAGGCGTCCACACAGACGGTGTACGTCTTCTTCCGCGCTGCTCCCGCGCCGATCGGCGCGGGCAGCGGCGCTGTCGATTCGATGGTCGCCCAGTCGATTCCCAGTGCGCCGATGATGTGCGTGGCGAAGGTGGCCGTCCCCGAACGGACCGGTGAGCCACCGGTATTGCGGAACTCGACGGTCACCTTTTCGCACCAGCGGTCATCGGCCGCCGCCCGCTCGGGTGCGCTCAGCGTCAGCACGGCAGGCCCGGCGGATGCCGTGGACCCTGGTGCGGACGGGGTGGAGGGGCTCTGCGAGACGCTTCCCGCGCCACCGGAGCCGGTGTCACCGGGGCCGTCGGCGCTCCCCGTGCCGCCGGTGCCGCCGCTGCTCGAGCTGCTTGCGGGACCCGTGGTGCCGCCGGTGGCGGCGCCGGACGAGCCGGGGGACTGCGCACCGACGCCCGTGCCGTGCCCTGTGGCGCCCGCCCCGCCCGGGGCGCCGCTCTGCGCGGATGAGCCCGGCTTCGGCTCCGCGCCTCCGCCGGCGTCACGGCCTCCGCCATCGCTCCCCGCGCCGTCCAGCGGGATCAGCGTCACCTTCCCCGAGGGGGCCACCGCCCCCGTCGGTGCCTTCTCCGGCCCCGTACCCACCGCGCCGACCGCCACATAGCCGTCGCCCCCGCCCGCCCCCGCGCCACAGGCGGCGAGCGCGCCGCCCAGGCACAGCACGGCCGCCGAGGCGGCGAACACTGTGCCCCGGCGGCCGGTCGAGCCCCACGTCTGACGTCGCATCGCGCCAGTGTGGCTGACGGTCCGTCAATTCGGAACCCTCGTGCCCCAGTACGGCGTTCGGCGGCGCCCGGCCGCGGTCAGTCGGCGATGAGTCCTTCCCGAAGCTGTGCGAGCGTCCGGGTGAGAAGCCGCGAGACGTGCATCTGCGAGATGCCGACCTCCTCGCCGATCTGCGACTGGGTCATGTTGGCGAAGAACCGCAGCATGATGATCTGACGCTCCCGGGGCGGGAGTTTGGACAGCAGCGGCTTCAGCGACTCGCGGTACTCGACGCCCTCCAACGCCGAGTCCTCGTAACCGAGCCGGTCCGCGAGGGAACCCTCGCCGCCGTCGTCCTCGGGAGAGGGCGAGTCCAGTGAGGACGCGGTGTACGCGTTGCCGACGGCCAGGCCGTCGACCACGTCCTCCTCGGAGACCCCGAGCGCCACCGCGAGCTCCGGCACGGTCGGCGAGCGGTCGAGCTTCTGGGCCAGCTCGTCGCTGGTCTTGGTCAGCGCGAGCCGCAGCTCCTGGAGCCGGCGCGGCACCCGCACCGACCAGGAGGTGTCGCGGAAGAAGCGCTTGATCTCGCCGACGACGGTGGGCATCGCGAACGTCGGGAACTCCACGCCCCGCTCGCAGTCGAACCGGTCGATCGCCTTGATCAGACCGATCGTGCCGACCTGGACGATGTCCTCCATCGGTTCGTTACGGCTCCGGAACCGCGCCGCCGCGTAACGCACGAGCGGGAGGTTGAGCTCGATGAGTGTGTCCCGTACGTAGGTACGCTCCGGGCTGTCGTCCGGTCCGTCGGGACCCGGTGCGGGACCCAGGGCGGCAAGCCGCTGGAAGAGGGAGCGGGACAGAGTGCGGGTGTCGATGGCTTCCGACGAGCTGGTGAGCACAACGGGTGCGGGTGCGCTCTTCGTGAGCGTGAGCACCTTCGAGCTGCCCTGTTCTGCGGACATGCCACCCCCTTGAGGTCGCGGACGGTCGCGTTGAGCCGCGACCATCGGAGGAACGCAGCCTCCACCTGAATACCGGAGGCGGGGCTGCGGCAAACGCGGTTCACGCAGAATGTCACATGTCGGCAACACGCTGTAGTGACATGTCGACAAGTCAAGGTGGAGTATGCGCAGTTAACAGGGGGTGTGCGGCATTCAGGTGTTCCGGGGCGGGCTTCGAGTGATCTACCCGATCCGGTTACGCTTCGATCCTGTTTGCGGATCTGAGGCGCGCGAAGCTTCTCGCCAGCAGTCTTGACACATGCATCTGGGAGACACCCAGTTCGGCGCTGATCTGCGACTGTGTCAGATTGCTGTAGTAGCGCAGCAGCAGGATCCGCTGCTCGCGTTCGGGCAGCTGGACGAGCAGGTGCCGGACCAGGTCGCGGTGTTCGACACCGGCGAGTGCGGGGTCCTCGTAGCCGAGCCGGTCGAGCAGTCCGGGCAGCCCGTCACCCTCCTGGGCCGCCTCCAGTGAGGTCGCGTGGTAGGAGCGGCCCGCCTCGATGCAGGCCAGGACCTCCTCCTCGGAGATCTTCAGTCGTTCGGCGATCTCGGCGGTGGTGGGCGAGCGGCCGTGCGCCGTCGTCAGGTCCTCGGTGGCGCCGGTGACCTGGACCCAGAGCTCGTGCAGCCGTCGCGGTACATGGACGGTCCGTACGTTGTCCCGGAAGTACCGCTTGATCTCGCCGACGACGGTGGGCATCGCGAAGGTGGGGAACTGCACGCCGCGCTCGGGGTCGAACCGGTCGATGGCGTTGATCAGACCGATCGTGCCGACCTGGACGACATCCTCCATCGGTTCGTTGCGGCTCCGGAAGCGCGCAGCGGCGTACCGGACGAGGGGGAGGTTCGCCTCGATCAGCGCCGCCCGCACCCTGCCGTGCTCCGGAGTTCCCGGTTCCAGCTGCTTGAGCTCCCCGAAGAGGACCTGGGTGAGCGCCCTGGTGTCCGCGCCCCGGGTCCTGGCGGGCGTCGTGCTGTCGGGCGTCTCCGTCTGGACGGTCTGGGGAGGCACTTGAGGCGCTGTACTGGCCGGCACGATACGCCACCCCTTTGCGGTCAACTTCGGTCAACTCATCCGTCAAAAGCGGTCATAGCATCACAAGACATGTCCACTGTGTGCAAGCACCGCGTAGTGCCGTGTTGGGGTTAAGTTGGTTTAAACAAGAGGAAAAGCCCCTCACCGGATCGGTGGGGGGCTTACGCGCTCCTGGACCGAGAGGTCCGGAACGTCGGAACCGAGGGGGTCAGAACGGATAGTCGGCGATCACCCAGGTGGCGAAGGCCCGCCACTGTCCGGCGGCGGCCTGATGGGCCGGATGCTCGATGTAGCGCTTCAGCGCGTCCTCGTCGGCGACCGCGGAGTTGATGGCGAAGTCGTAGGCGATCGGCCGGTCGGTGATGTTCCAGGCGCACTCCCAGAACTCCAGCTCGGGGATCTTTCCCGCCAGCTCCTGGAACGCCTTCACTCCGTCGGCGACCTGCGGATCGTCGCGCCTCACGCCGTCGTTCAGCTTGAACAGGACCAGGTGGCGGATCATGGGGTACTCCTACTTCACGAGCTCGGACATGAAATCGCCGACGCCCTGTGCGGCACTCGAAACGCCCTCGAACCCTACCTGGACAAGATCCGCGGCCCGGGCTGGGGACGTGATGATCGTGTACAGCACGAAGACGACAACCATGTAGAGCGCGATCTTCTTCGCTTGCACCATCAGCCCCTGCCACCCCATTCGATCCCCTGTGCAGTCGGGCGATTCTATCCGCACAGATGGCCGTATCCGGTGGGGGTTTCCGACGGGGTTTGCGATGGGCTTCACGGACCGGTGTCTCGCGCACCACTGCCAGGGGGGACGCCTCTTCGGCTCGCTCCGCCGGGCACACTCGCGGCGTGGATCTCCGGGCCCGGCCGTCTTCAGTACGCGTGCCGGTCCGGCTTGCTCGTCCACGTGTCGTAGGCCTGGGCGCCGATTTCGGGGTAGACCTGTTCGATCCTGATCCTGCGTTGGTCGAGCGGCTTCTTGAAGTCCTCGTACTGGTAGGCGTCGTCGAAGCCGATCCGGCGGGTGTCGTCCAGGCTGCAGCTGAAGTACACCGCATCGATCCGCGACCAGTAGATGGCGCTCATGCACATCGGGCAGGGGGCACCGCTGATGTAGATCGAGCAGCCTTGGAGCATCCGGGCCCGCTCGGTCACGGGATCCGGTGACCCGTCAGGACGGGGTACGTATTCCAGAGTGCTCTCGTTCTGGTGTTCCTCGGAGATCGACGGAGCCTCGGGGTTGAGTTGCTGCACGGCCTTGCGGATCGTTTCGATCTCGGCGTGGGCCGTGGGGTCGCCGGTGAGGAGCACTCGGTTCTGCCCGCGGGCGATGATGTCGCCGTTGCGGGTGAGCACCGCACCGAAGGGTCCGCCCCAGCCGTTCTCCACCGACTCGGTGGCCAGTCGGACCGCTTCGGTGATGAGCTCTTTGTGTTCCATCTGGGTCTCCGATCGACATCGATGCCCTTGGCGAAACAAGCGCGTGGAAACGGGCAATCAAATGTCTGATTTGCCCCTAAAATAACGCATACATTAGGCTACTGTAGGTGAGCCCCCGTGCAAGCCGTGAGCCGCCGGCAGAGAACGCCACCGTGGTGACCTCGCAGAAGGTGTGCGCGGGTCGCGCCGACGACTATCAGCGTTGGCAGCACCGGATGAACGAAGCTGCCCGCGAATTCGACGGGTTCGAGGGTGTCGAGGTGTACCCGCCCGTAGGGGGCGACGAGAACGAATGGGTGGCGGTCTTCCGTTTCGCCGGTGTGGACCACCTGACGGCCTGGCTGGATTCGGGCAGACGGCAGGAATTGCTCGACGAAGGGCAGGAATTCTTCGAGGGATCTCCGACGCAGGAGGTGCTTCGTGGCGGCGCCCCTGCCGAGCAGGCGCCGGAGACGGTCACGGCCGTCATCTCGCACGAGGTGAAGCCCGGGCGGGAAGAGGAGTTTCTGCGCTGGCAGGAGAAGGCCTTCAAGGCACAGGCGAAGTCACCCGGATTCATGGGGTCCGAGCTGTTCAAGCCCGTGGAGGGCGTGCAGGAGCACTGGGTCGCCGTCTTCCGGTTCGACTCCCGACAGCACCTCGACGACTGGCTCGCCTCCGATGTCCGCCAGACACTGTTGGAGGAGGGCCGCACTTATTTCGCCTCCTACGACGTACGCAAGGTCCGCTCGTCCTTCAACGGTTGGTTCCGCTTCGGCGACGGCAAGCAGGACAGCGCGCCGCCCAACTGGAAGCAGGCCATGACCGTGCTCCTGGCCCTCTATCCCACGGTGATGGTGCTGAACCTGACCGAGGGGCGCTGGCTGGACAAGCTCGGCGTCCCCGGATACATCGGCCTCTTCATCGGGAACATGCTGAGCGTCAGTGCGCTGACCTGGCTGCTGATGCCTCTGGTGAACAAGGCACTCGCCTTCTGGCTGGTGCCCAGCCGCGCGACCACCTACCGCGTGCACCTGACCGGTGCCGCGGCAGTGGTGCTCTGCTACGCGCTGGTCCTCGCCGTCTTCGGGCTGACCATCCACTGACCGATCACCAGCCGGTTGCGGCCGTGCCACGCGAGGAGCTCGTGATGCCCGAATGGACGCACGCAGGCCCGATCGAGGGAACCCTGATCCGACGGGGCGACCCCGGCTACGACCGTGCCCGCGCCGACGCGGTGTGGAACGGGCTGACGCCGGAACGGTTTCCTGAGGTCATTCTGCAGGCCATCGCAGAGCGGGACATCCCCCTGGCCCTGGCCTGGGCACGCGCCCAGGGGCTGCGCGTCTCCACGCGCTCCGGCGGGCACAACTGGTCCGGTTCCCAACTCCGCGACGGGGGCCTGCTGATCGACCTGTCGCGGTTACGGCACTGCAGTGTCGACCCGGTGTCGGAGACGGCTGAGGTGGGGCCCGCCGTCACCGGGACGGACCTGGTCGAGGCCCTCGCCCCGCATGACCTGGCCTTCCCGGTGGGGCACTGCCCCTCCGTCGCGGTGGGCGGCTTTCTGCTGAGCGGCGGACTCGGCTGGAACTCCCGTGTGTGGGGACCGGCATGTGCCGACGTCCTGGAGATCCGGACTGTCACCGCCGACGGCCGGACGGTCATCTGCAGCGAGACCGAGAACGCCGACCTCTTCTGGGCCGCGCGCGGCGCGGGGCCGGGTTTCTTCGCCGTCGTCACCGGATTCCGGCTCCGTCTGCACCCTCACCCCGCGGCAATCACGACCACCGGCCTCACCTTCCCGCTGGCCGAGGTCGAGCGTGTGACGGGCTGGGCCGTCCGGACCGCGCGTGACCTGCCGTCGAACGTCGAGACGGCTCTCGTCCTGGCAGCCTCCGGCGAGGCGACGGCCGCGGCCCCGCCGGGGCCGCGGATCACCGTCGGCGCCACTGCGTTCGCCGCGACGCGGGACGAGGCGCTCGCTGCTCTCGAACCCCTGGGGGCCTGTCCGTTCGCCGAGCAAGCCCTGTCCCGGCAGCGACCCGAGCCGACGTCCTTCGCCTCACTGCACGACGGCGCCGCTCGGGCGTGGCCGTCGGCGCATCGCTACGCGGCGGACACGCTGTGGTCGGCGGAGAGCTACGAGACCCTGATGACCCGCGTCGCCGGCGTCGTCGCCCGGGCACCCTCCGGCAAGTCCCTGGTGCTCGCGCCCGTGCAGCCGGTCTCCCCGGACCCGGCGGTGCTGCGGAACATGGCTTTTTCGGCGCCCGGTGAGTCCTACCTCGCCTGTTACGCGCTCTGGGACGATCCGGCTGCGGACGAAGCGAACACCGGGTGGCTGCGGGAGACAATGGCCGCGGCGGACCCGTCGGGTCGCGGTGGTCACTACATCGCCGAAGCGGATCTGGAAGCCGATGCCGACCGGGCCCGGCGCTCGTACACTGCCGCCGACTGGGTCCGCCTGCAGGAACTCAAGCTCGAGTGGGACCCGGAGAACGTCTTCCACTCCTACCTCGCGCCGGCGCCATGGGGCGCCCGGCTCGAGCGCCCTTGATACGCATCCGGCACCGATCACGGGGACCGTCACGAAGCGTCCTCGCGCAGGGTCGGCGGGTTGCACGCAGGGACACAAAAAACCGCCCCCGATCTGCTTTCGCAGGATCGGAGGCGGTCTTCCGAAGCGGTAGCGGAGGGATTTGAACCCTCGGTGAGTTTCCCCACACTCGCTTTCGAGGTCTGTTCGTGCTGGTCAGGGCGTGATTCGGAGCCGTTCAGCCTCGTTCATTGCCATACTCCGGGCCCATTGCGTGAACCGCTCTGGATGGCGCCGGACGAGAGTGAATGAGACGGAAACTGAGACGGCTCGGTCGCTGTCTCCTGCCGCTCGCCGCACCTGGGGGCGTGGCGGGACCTGGATACGGGGCGTTGGCGTGCCGCCTGCCGCCTGCCGCCTGCCGCCTGCCGCCTGCCGCCTGCCGCCTGCCGCCTGCCGCCTGCCGCCTGCCGCCTGCCGCCTGCCGACGCAGGGGCCGGGCCACCGCGGTCCCGTCCGCGGCGGCCCGGCCGAAGGTGAGCGCCGCCTGGTGGCACGCTGCGCTGGGCGTATGCCTGCCTAGTTGGCGACGTGGGGGCTCGCCAGGGCGGCTCCGAAGTATCCGACGGTGTTGCGGACGGTAATACCGGCGCTCTTGCCGCACAGGTTGACCGAACCGCTCAGGACGGGACCGGAGGCCGAGCCGCGGGCGGTCCACAGGCAGCCATCGCTGTTCTCCGTGGATATGCCGACGATCGTCTCGGCCTTGCCGTCCTTGTTGAGGTCGGCAAGGTGGACGGCCGCGCCGAACTGGTCGCCGGCCTCTGCGGTGCCGGGCACGCCCGCCGTGTTCTGGGTGTATCCGGCCGCCTTGGTCGTCGTCAGGCCGGCGGCGGAGCCGCGCAGCAACACGGCCGTGCCTGCGTACTGAAGCGTGCCGATTGCCTCCCCGGGCGAGCCTACGAGGACATCGGCATACCCGTCTGCGTTGACGTCGCCGACACTGAGCGACTGGCCGAACTCGTCGCCATCCTCCGCGGTGCCCGGGACACCCGCTGTGTCCTGGTAGAAGACCTTCGGGTGCTGGTCTGCGGTGATGCCCTGCGCGCTGCCATAGAGGACCTGGATCTCGCCGCCACGGTGCGCCGCGCCGGTCGCGTTCGCAAGCGAGTCGTCTTCCGCGATGCCGGTCACCAGGTCGCCGTACCCGTCGCCGTTGATGTCGCCGATCTGGCCGGCGTGACCGTCGGCGTAGGGGAGTTCGGTGGGCCAGTTGGCGGAATAGTCCGGGCTCGGAGGGCCGTTGTCGACATACACAGATCCGCGGAGGTCGTCGTCCGAAGGCCCGGGCAACCAGAACCGCTCCGCCCTGCCGTCGCCGTTAACGTCACCCATCACCACGCCGCGCGTCTCACCGAAGCGACCGTCCCGGTAGTTGGAGGCTGCCTTGCCGGTGCGGGTGAAGGGGCTGGTGTAGGAGGCGCCCTCGCAGCGCGAGCCGATGCTCACCTCCGGGGCGCCGTCCCCGTTCATGTCGCCTGTGGCCAGAGAATTCCCGAAGCCGCAGTACGTTCTGCCGTCCCCATATCCGGCGGGAGGGGAGATGGTCGCGCCGTCCGACAGCCCACTGGGCCCGCCCCACACGACGGTCACGGAGCCCCGGAGCTCGTTGTCGCCGACCTTCTCGCTCGGGGTGCCGACGAGCAGGTCCGCGTATCCGTCCCGGTCCAGGTCGGCGCTGGCGACCGTAGTACCGAAAGCGTCCCATTCCTCGGGGTCGCCGGGGATCCCGGAGGTCGCCTGCGTGATGACCGTCCGGCGCGTGGCGCTCACCGATGACGCCGACCCGTACATCACGACGACGGCGCCGGCTTCCTCCACACTGCCATTGGCTGCATAGGGCGCGCCCACGGCCAGGTCCCGATAGCCGTCACCGTTGAAGTCGTCCTGGACGGCCGCGGTGTTGGCCCCCTTGTACGGGCTGCTGGCGGAAGCTGTCGTCGGGGTCAGGGTGACGGCGAGGAGAGGGGCGAGCACGGCGGCGGCCGTGGCTGCTCTGTTCAACGGAGCTCCTTGGCGGAAGGACGGGCACTACGGAGGGGGGAATGCCGAACGACTGGAGCGGCGGCGCCCCAGTCGCCCCACTGGACACACGAGAGCACCTCAAGGTTGTACGGGTTTTGCTTCCGTCTCAGGAATGCATCCGCTCCGCGTCTCGAAGTGAACCTCTATGGATGGGACCGGACGGGAATGTGCGAGACGGAAACTGAGACGGAGCGGTCGCCTCCTGCCAGGGCGTCAGCCTCTTTGGAGTGACACCTCGCTGCCCATGGCTGCGTCCTCGCGCCGACCTCCGAGGGGGGAGACAGGCTCGCTGGTAGCCACCCCGAACGCCTTTGGGGCGGTTCCTCAGTGCGGACGTGCCTGAAGCCCAAGCGCTCGTAATAGGTGTGCAGCCCGGGATACGTACGCCAGGTGTCGATACGCACCCGGCTTCGCCCTTCCAGCGCTCCGAGCTCCCGGCCGGACGCTCGACGGGCGACGATCAGCTTGTACAGGTACAGCGCTGTTTCGGGATGATCGCCCTCCGTCCAGAAGTCTCGGTCGAGCAGGACGCCGAGCGTGCGGCGGCCGGTGGCGACTGGGTCGACGAAGGGTGGCTCTTCGCCACGCCGATCGGTCGGGGCACCTCACCCCGCACGGACTACGACGACTGGAAGGAACTCCTCGACGACGCCAAGGTGCGGGACGGCCGTCTGTACGATGCCCGCCATACTGCCGCCACGGTCCTGCTGATCCTCGGAGTCTCCGAGCGTGCCGTGATGGGGCTCATGGGGTGGTCGACGACGGCCATGGCCGCTCGGTACCAGCACATGGTGGACACCGTCCGGAACGAGGTAGCCCAACGGGTCGACGGACTCATCTGGAAGCCGTCCGGAGAGGGGCCGGTCCTCGATGAGGATGGGCTCGCCGGAGCACTCGTACGGGCCGACTGAGACGGAGATGCACGAAGGGTCCGGCTCGATGAGCCGGACCCTTCGTCTACCTGCGGTAGCGGAGGGATTGAACCCTCAGTGACTTGCGCCACAATCGATTTCGAGGTCTGTTCGTGCTGGTCAGACCCTGATTCCGACTCGTTCACCAGCGTTCACGCCAGTACGCGGCGCGCCTCGGATGGGGGAGCGTACGTCCCTGAACGACTCCGTACGCCGATGAATGAGACGGAAACACGATCTTCCTGACCTCTCGCAATGAAGGTTGAGCAGTGTCAGCGCAGATTGGTGACCAGCTTGTGGCTCGTCCTCATCTCATTCGGCGGTTCCCGCGACAGCCGGGCCGAGATCGGTGGGGAGGTGAGACATCGCCAAGGCGACGGCCTCCTGGGCAGTGGCGGCCTCACCGAGGGCGCTGGAGTGAGGATGCATCATCACGCGGTACAAGCTGCCGTTGGATGACGGCGCGATAGCCACCTCATCGCGGAACGGGTGTCCGGTGCAGGAGCTGAAGCCGAGCGTCCAGTGGCTGGAGTACACATAGAGCTGTCGCAGCCTCGGTTCGGCATGAGCCGCTTCCACGAGCTCGCCGAACTCCGGGAAATCCGGGGCCTCAACTGCCTGTGCCCGCATCCTGCGCCACTGCACCTCCACCACCGCGTTCGGCCCGCGTTCGTGGGCCTCGGCGCGTTCACTGGAGTGCAGAAACGGTAGGTCCGCCCGTAGCTCCCGCAGGCTCCTACCCTTTCCCCACGCCACACCAGCCCTGACGACGTCCGCCAGGTCGGGCGTGGCTCCGGTGATGAGTTCGACCCCCTGGCTCCAGCCGGAGACACCGAACCAACGGCTCTCGGCCCCGATGTGAACGGACAGCGGTTTGCGCCCAGGGACCGACGAGGTTATGCCCGCCGAGACGAGTGCTCCCCAGTCGCCGGGCACCGTCGTGAGATCGAAACCGAGGTCGGCTGCGAGCTGTTCCAGCGCAGCGGCAAGGCTGCCCGCGGCCGCCAGGTCAGGATAGAGGTCAGAATTCACCTACGTAGTCTGCCGTCGCAACGCCACAAAGAGAACGGAACGAGCTTCGCTCCAGGTCAGTCCGACGGGGTGTGCTGAGACGGGATCGGCGCCCACCTACCCGACCTGATAGAGATCTGGATGCCAGAAGCCCCCAGGGTCACCCTGGGGACTTCGGAGCCGTGTGCGCTCGGCAGGATTCGAACCTGCAACCTTCTGATCCGTAGGCGGGTGCGCACACGGATCACCTGGCCTCCCCAAGCCACCAGGGCCTGTTGGCCAGGATGCACCTGTACGTCGACGTGTGCCTGTGTGCGCCGACGTTGATGTCAGACGCTGATGTCAGGCCTCACCGAGGTGCCCGTCCTGTTTGAAGCCGGGGGCTTCCCAGTGGTCAGTGGTCCCGGCATTTGTCGTCGCCACCGCCGTTGTGGGGAGCCGACTTGTGGTCCGGGCGGTGCTTGCACTGTTTGACGGTCTGGGTGAGGGTTTCGGGATTTCCGCTGTTGGACGAGTAGTTGGCGTCGCCGGAGTAGATCGCCGTGATGGTGTGCGTGCCGGTGCTCAGGTGCTTAAGGACCAGTTCGGCGACGCTGCAGTTGCCGCCGTCGCGCCTCAGCTTGGCCGTGCCCGCGGGAGTTCCGTCCGTGGCGAAGGTGACGGTGCCGGTCGGCCGGGGCACGCCCGCTCCGCTGTTTGCCGGGCAGACGACGTCCACCACGTGGACCGACTCTCCCGGCTTGGAGGGGTTCGGGCGGGACTTGAGGTAGGTGGTGACGGGCTTGAGCAGCGTGTAGGTGATGGACACCGAGGCCGGGCCGGTCGCGGGCCCCGACGTCCCGCCCGCCGGGACCCGGTTTGAGCCTCCGCCGCCTCCTCCGCTGCCGCCGTAGCCGCCGCTCCCAAACTGATTGCAGCCGCCCCCGCCTCCGCCGCCGAACCATCCGGCACCGCCACCGCCACCCCTCGTACTGCCGGTACCGCCGGGGCCACCGGTGCCCGCACCGCCGGGGCCTCCCGCGCCGGCGGGAGAGCCCACGCTACATGCGGCCCCGCTCGTTCCACCGGAGGTGGCGGTACCACCGCCACCTCCGCCGGCCGGGCCTGTGCCGCCACGGGTGCCGCCTTGGTCCCCGACATCGCCGGCAGCGCCGCCCGCCCCGCCGGGTCCAATGGGGGGAAAGAGATCGGGAGACGAGCCGCCGCCTCCGCCTCCGCCGGCCACGATCAGGCGGGGATCGGTGCCGGGATTTCCGGTCAACACACAGCCGGGGGTGGAGGCGCTGCAGGTTCGTACGTCGCTGGCGCCACCACCAGCGCCGGCGGTGCCGAAATCAGCGGTGCCGCCGCTTCCACCGCCGGTGTTGACGTTCACGTAGAGAGTCGTGACTCCTGCCGGGACGGTGACGGTGCCGCTGACCGTTGCACCCGCGCCGCCGAGGCTGACCGGAATGCTGCCGTTCTGGCCGGCAGCACCTGTGGCGGTGATGGACACGCTGGTCACACCCGCGGGAACCAGGAATGCGCTCTGTCCGGGGGTCGTGAACGTCACGGTCGTCGGCTGCGGCGCCGCAGCAGCAGCGGTGCCCGCGGTGGGAAGCACCAGCACGGCCGCGGGCAGCACCATCGATGCGGTCGCCACCACGGCGCGCCGGGCGCCGCGCCGCAGCGTGCCGACAAGGGCCTGGCCGCTCGGCCGGGAGCCAGAGTTGAGTGGGCGAGGGCATCTGAACCGTGCGGTCATGTGGGCTCCAAAGAGGGAAGGCGGCGCCCTCGGCACGGGGGTTGCACGGCCATCAGCTTGGGCCGCCTACCGGGGGAAGGCGAGCGGACTCCGCTCGCGGCTGGGTTGCTTCGAGTGCGAGTGGGTGGCACACGAACGCAATGGCCAGGGAACATCAGGAATCGCCGGCCGCCCCGCCGGACACGCCCTGCATCACACTCGCCAGGATGTTTCCGCTGGTCAGAACTGGTCCGAGCCTCACGCGGCCCCGCCGAACGGCCGCAGTCCATTGGGCGTCGACGAACTTCACCGGTGGCTGGGCCACCGGCGAGCGGTGTGTGTCTGCACAGCCACAGAGGGCGGGGCCTCCCGCATGCGAGCGCGGTACCTCCACGTCCCTGACCACCTGTTGAAGGAGGTGGCCCGAAAGATCGGCGCCGCGATCTGGGGTGCCCCGGAATCAGCCTTTGTGGACAAAGACCAGGACAACGAGGGCTGAGACAACGTCGAAGGGCCCGGTGAGAGCAATGGCGGAGGATACGAGATTCGAACTCGTGAGGGGTTGCCCCCAACACGCTTTCCCAACTCTGCACGGCTCCGTTCGTCCTGGTTCACGGTCGTCCGCGGGCCGGGCCTCCGGGCTGCCCACAGGAGAGCTGAATGGCCGCGAACGGCCGCGAATGAGACTGTCGATGAGACTGCTGGACTGCCCGTACGGCAGCCGTAGACCCGCAGCGCGTTCGAGTTGGGGCTGAGGGTTGACACCCGCTTTAGGAGTTCGATCTCATCCCGCTCCAGCGGCTGTCGGCGACTGGTGCGACGGTCGGACAGAGACGCTGGCGTACGCCCGCGTCCGGCGTCGTTGATGTCAGCCGTGGATGTCAGACGCCTTCTGTTCCGTAGCTCTAGAGAAGACGGTTGGCCACGGTCATACCGGCCGAAGTTGAGGCCATGGCGACGGCTGCCGAACGGACGCGGTCGCTATGGTTGCTGTACTTCGCTGCTGTACATCTGGGCCGCGATTCAGTCGTCACACTACGACCCCGTGCATGAGCCCTTGAACAGCGCACCACAGGGTGGTCATGTGGTGCGGCTCACCACGTAGGCGGTGCCGACCCCTTCTTCGTCGGGTGAGTCTGCCTGGATCGCGAGACTGGACCCAGCCGTGGTGAAGTCGAACCCGTTCGCCTTCGGCTGCCTACAGTCGACGCGCTTAGCGGTCTTGGCGGTGCCTGAAACGACCGTGAAGGTGACCGTGCCTTCCCCTGCACATGCCACCTCCACCCGCAGGGCGGTGCCGGGCTTGACGGTCTCGTCCAGGTTCTCTCCGGGCAACGCGAGGGAACCGGACGAGACCAGGCCCTTCTCGTCCGCATCCCAGCGATCCGAGATGCGGAGCAAGTCGCGGGCTTCCTTGTTCAAGTCCTCCCGGTCGGACTGAGAGGCCGACTGCGCTGCGGGTGAGGCGCTGGAACTCGTCGTCTTCCGCGGCTGCGGAGTCTTTGACTCTGCGGGCGAGCCCGAACAGGCGGAGGTCACGCCAGTCATCAGCGCGACGGCAGCTAGAGCAATGCCAGTGTGGCGGGTGAAGCGGTGCATGAGATCCCCCGAAGTGCACTCAAAAGACCAGGTCGTTAGAACTGGTTGATCATCGCGTGTGTGTGCCACGCCCGCCCATGAGTTCTGGGCAGCGACACAAGACTGGTACACACTTTCTGCACGCTTCCCTCATATCGGGCGTTCCCGCTGTGGTTGTAGTCCTTCTCGACGTCCGAGCAGGCCCCACGAACGTGAGGTCGGCGGAGCGACTTTGGCCGGGAGCTGCTTTGGCGCGAGTGATCATGGCCCCGTAAGCTTCCGGCGAGTCGGGCAGTCTGTGGACCTGCCCGTTAAAGCACGACGTTGGGGCCATGATCTTCGAGGCTCGCGCCAAAGTGGCTGGCTAAAGTCGCGGAGCGGACCGCCCAGCCACGGGGCAACGGCCCCGGTAGCGGGGTAGCCCGCGGGGAACCGCCGCCGCGATCCGGCCTTCTCGGTAACACAAAGCGTCGTTGACCTGGTGGTGCGGCAATCGTCGACCTCGACAACCCCGCCGCCATCGCGTGGGCCCGAGCGAGCCTGCCCACCACACGAACCGTGCGCACCACCAGAGGTGAGCACTGGCTCTACCAGGGCGCGATGCAGTCCGCTAACGCCGTACGGCCCGGCGTGGACATCAAGTCCACCATGGCCTACGCCCGTTGGCTCGGTCCCGGCACCGGCACCATGACGGCACTCCCGGACGTCGTGCGCGCGCTGACCGTGAGGGAGTCGGCCCCGGTCCGACCCGTGACGGTCACGGTGCCCACACTGGTCGGGGGCGGGGCGTGCCCGCACCGCACGCCCACCTACTTGGACCGTGGCATTGCCATGGCGGAACAGCACATCTCCGAGGCACGTGAGGCGGTGCACGCCACCGTCTACCGGACGTTCCTCGCCGTGCTGTCCACGCACGGCCGGTGCGGCTGCCTCACCGCCGCCCACACCGCGCGACTTTTCACCGCAGCCCAGGCCAAAGGCGAATCGCCCCGGCACTGCACCGACGCGTGGACCAACGCCCTGACCACGTTGGGACTGAGCCATGGCTGAGGACGACAAGACTCCCGCCCGCGAAGTCATCGCGGACTACGCGCAAGAGCACTTCCGGTACTTCCGCACCGCTGACGGGACCGTGTACGCGCAGAAGAAGGGGCACCCCGTGGCCCGTCCGATCCGCTCCCAGGGCACCACGGGAAGCCACCGGCAGGAACTCATGGTTGGTCTGTTCAGGGACGGGCGCGGCGCGTTCAACGGGTCCGCGCTCAAGGAGGCGTTGGACTTGATCGAAGCGCTCGCGCTGACCGAGGACGTCCAGCCAGTCCATATCCGCGTGGCCCCCGGGTTCGACGGGGCGACGTGGCTGGACCTTGGCCGTGATGACGGGCAGTCCGTCCGCATCCATCCCTCGGGCTGGGACATCCTCACCCCCGACCCGCGGGAGGTGTGCTGGAGGCGGACCCAGCTCACCGGGGAACTTCCCCTGCCGGCCAAGGACACCGACGGCAAGGGCATCGACCTGTTGATGCGTCTGTGCAACTTCGCCAACGCGGAGACCGAATGCCTGGCCATCGCGTGGCTGATCGGCTGCCTCGGGCCGTCGGTGCCCGTGCCCGCGCCGTTCCTCACCGGGCCGCAAGGGGCGGGGAAATCCACGGGTGGGCGGATGCTCGTGCGGATCGTCGAGGGGATGAGTGGCGACCTGCGCCGGGCGCCGAAGGACGAGGAGAACCTCATCGCGGCGGTGGCGGCGGGATGGGTCACCGCCCTGGACAACCTCTCCCACATGACGCCGGACCTGTCCGACGCGATGTGCTGCATCGTCACCGGCGCCGAGAGCGTCAAACGGGCTCTGTTCACCGACGGGGACGTGTTCCGCGTCGGCTACCGCCGGCCCCTGCTCCTCACCGGCATCGATGTGGGCGTCATCCGACCCGACCTCGCGGAACGGCTCCTGCCGCTGCGGTTGGAGCGGCCTCGCGTCCGGCGCACCGAGGCGGAACTGTGGGCGGAGTACGCCGAGGTGCTGCCTGTCGTTCTCGGCTCGCTGCTGGACCTCACGGTCAAGGTCCGTGCCGTGGAGGCGGAGACCCCCACCGACCTGCGGATGGCGGACTTCGCGCACCTGTGCGCGCAGTTCGACGCCGCGACCGGTCTCGAGGCGCTCCCGGCCTACCGGGCCAGTCTGGACGACCTGAACGACGACGTGATCGAGGGCGACCTCCTCGCGCAGACCGTCCTCAGGCACGCCGACACCATCGCGCCGGGCGCGGCGCAGCAGATGACGTCGACGGAGTGGCTGTCCTGCCTCAGCCGCCTCTGCAGCGGCGAGGATGGCCGCCCCCTGCCCAAGGGGTGGCCGACGACAGGCAAGGTTCTCTCCGACCGGCTCAAGCGCCTCCAGCCCACCCTGGCGGCCCGGGGCGTCCTCATCGACTCGGGCCGCACCAAGGCGGGCCGCTACCTCGAAATGACCCGCACGCTCACCCCGGCCCCGCACGAGCAGGCACGGGCGTTCTGACCGGCGATCCGCATGCTCAGGCGAACAGCAAGAGGAGCACGTGCTCCTCTTGCTGTTCGCCTGAGCATGCGGATCGCCGGTCAGAAC